>CAYFNP010000207.1:0-3307 GCA_964344425.1 uncultured Bifidobacterium sp.
CCATCGACTCGATGAACGGAGACGTCTGGCGCGTGGTCGCCGAGTCCTGTTTCCTCGCCGTCCAGTTGACGCTTGCCACCGCCCTTTTGCTGGTCACGTTGCGTCGCAGCGGCACGTCACTTCTCGGGGCGCTTGGCGACGCGTTGATCGTCGCGCTCGGCACGTGGATCCTGATCTGGATCCTTCTCATACAACCATCGATCGACGCCGTGATCGAACCCGGGGTCGTCACGGCGATTCGCGGTCTCACGCTGGCCACCAGCACCGTCGTGCTGTTCCTTCTCGCATCTCTCCTGTTCTCCGACGCCAACCGGACACCGGCCGTGTGGCTGTTGTCGGGCGCGATCGGTTTCTCGCTCTTCGGCGACCTGTTGTACGCCCTCGACAAGTCCGGGCATGCCGACGTCGCGCAGCGCTACGGCAATGCGCCCTACGTGCTCAGTCTCTTCTTCGCATCAGCCACGTTCCTCCACCCCACCGTGCGCGGGCTCTCGCATCGGGCGACGGTGCGCTCGCGTCGCCCCGTCCTCGGACGGCTCGTTCTCACCACGTTCGCTTTGACCGGGCCGTTGATGGTGGTCTCGATGATCGATGCGGTCGACCGACTCGACCGGGTCGTGCGCACGATCTCGCTCCTCGTCCTCGCTGCCGCGGTGACGGCGCGCGTCATTCAGGCGGTGCGCGACAACGCCCGGGCACAGGCAATTCTCGTGCGGAATGCGCAAACCGATCCCCTCACCCAACTTCCGAACCGCAACCTGATGCTCGACCTGGTCGCGGACGCGCTCGAAGGTTCGTGGCGTGCTGATCGTCGACCCGCGATTCTTTTCATCGACGTCGACCGCTTCAAGAACATCAACGATTCACTCGGCCACGGCGCTGGAGACGACGTTCTGCTCGCAGTCGCACGGCGGTTGCGCAACGCCGTCCCGGAACGCGCACACGTGGGCCGCATCAGCGGCGACGAGTTCGTCGTCCTCGACCCCGTATCCCGCAACAATGCCGATGCGATCGCACTCGCCGAAACCGTTCTCAATGCCTTCCATGAACCCCTGCAGGTGCGCCAAGGCGATGTCTTCGTCTCGGCCAGCATCGGAGTCGCAGTCGGGTCGCCCGATGGGCGCGTTTCCGCGGCCGAACTGCTGCGCAACGCAGACACAGCTATGTACCGGGCAAAGGATGCGGGACGCGGCTGCATCGCCGTGTTCGATGATTCGATGCTCGAGCGCGTGACACAGCGCCTCAACGTCGAAACCGCGCTGTACAGGGCCCTCGAGCGCCGTGAGTTGCGCCTCGTTCACCAACCGATCATCGACCTGCAACTCGGCGACGTCCTTGGGTTCGAGGCCCTGATGCGCTGGGAGCTGGAAGACGGGACGTCGGTGTCCCCCGCGGAATTCATCCCCATCGCCGAGGAGACCGGGATCATCGTGCCGATCGGTGCATGGGCGCTGCTCGAAGCCCTGTCGCATTTGCGCGAATGGATCGACCGGGGCGTCTGCAACGACTCGGCGACGATGTCTGTCAACGTCTCGCCGCGCCAGTTGCACGACCCCAACTTCACCGCAGTCGTCTCCGAAGCGCTGACGAGGGCTCGCATACGTCCCCAGCAACTGTGGCTCGAGGTCACCGAGGGCGTCATGATCGCCGAACCCGAACAGGCCCTCGCCACCCTGCGGCGCCTCAACGCCCTCGGCGTGCGCGTCGCAATCGACGACTTCGGCACGGGCTACTCGTCCCTGTCGTTGCTGCAACGTTTCCCGATCCAGCGGCTGAAGATCGACCGCGCTTTCATCGCGGGCATCGCCGACGACGTGAACTCGCGGTCGCTCGTGAAAACAATCATCGCGATGGCCGAGTCGCTCGGCCTTGACACGGTCGCCGAAGGTGTCGAGAGCATCAGGCAGTTGCAGTCGCTCGCCGATCTGCGTTGTTCCAAGGCGCAGGGCTTCCTCATTTCGCATCCCGTCCACCCCGATGCGATGCAATCGACGATCGCCGCCCTCGATCGTTTCTCGAACTGGCCCCAGATCCGCTGATCAGCGGTCCCGCAGGAAGGGGAACCGTTCGCGGGTGTCGACAACCCGACCGTGGTCGACGTCGGCGTAGATGATGGTCTCGGCGTCGGCGGCCTCGGCGAGGTCCTCTCCGAACGGACCGACGATCCGCGAACCCCCGCCGTAGTGCAGCGATCCGCCATCACCCACGCGATTCACACCGACGACGTAGGCCTGGTTCTCGATGGCACGCGCCTCGAGAAGCGTTCGCCAGTGCGCCGCGCGCGACGCGGGCCAGTTGGCCGGAACGATGAACAGATCGGTCGTTGCGGCGTTCGTCCAAAAGTGGTCGGCGAATCTCAGGTCGTAACAAACGAAGGCCGTCACCGAGACACCTTCGATGTCGACCGTCAGGTGGTCCGTGCCGGCGCGGAAGTACTTGTCTTCCCCGCCATAGGTAAACGGGTGGATCTTTTCGTAACGGAACTCGCGTCCGTCGGGAGACGCAATCACCAACGTGTTGGCCGGCAAGGTCGAATCCTCGGCCATCTCGGGGCATGACCCCGCCAGCCACAGTCCGTGTTTCGCGGCCATCGCAACGAGGAAACGTGACGAAGCACCGCCCCGTGGTTCTGCAAGGCGACCGACCCACTCGTCACCCATCGCAAAACCGGTCGAGAACATCTCGGACAGCACCGCGAGACGGGCGCCGTTGCGGGCGGCCTCGGCGACCATCGGTTCGATGCGCGCGAAGTTCGCTTCGCGGTCCAACCAGACGATGTCGTGCTGGATTGCCGCAACCTTCACGGTCGCCAGTCTCCCAGACGTCGGGCGGCCTCGGCGATGACCTCGGGCCTCTTGCAGAACGCGAACCGTACGAGCGGGTTCCCAGCCGCCTTGTGAGCGTCGGAGTAGAAGACGACGTTCGGAATCGCCACCACTCCCGCTTCGCGGGCGAGTCGTCGACAGAACGCCCTTCCGTCCGCTTCGCGGTCGACCGGCGTGATGTCGACCGTCACGAAATAGGTCGACGATGACGGGAACACTTCGAAGCCGGCGCCGACGAGCGCGGGAATCAGCTGGTCGCGACGTTCCTGCAGGTTCTTGGCGAGACCCGTGAAGTATCCGTCGGGAAGCCCGAGTCCAAGGGCGATCGCTGGCTGGAAAGGCGCCCCGTTGACATAGGTCAGAAACTGCTTTGCTGCGCGCGTTCCGGCCACCAACGACGAGGGACCGCAGACCCAACCGATCTTCCATCCGGTGGTATTGAACGTCTTGCCGCCACTCGACACGACGAGTGTTCGTTCCGG
>CAYFNP010000208.1:0-3280 GCA_964344425.1 uncultured Bifidobacterium sp.
CTCGAGGAGTACTGGTGGTGCACCGAGCAGATGATGACGTGGCCCGATGGTGACGGCCCGAACATGATCCTCGACGACGGTGGCGACGCCACGTTGCTGGTGCACAAGGGTGTCGAATACGAGCGCACGGGTCAGGTTCCCGACCCGGGCAGTGCCGGCAACCCCGAACTCGCGATCGTCCTCGGTCTGTTGCAGCGTTCGTTGAAGACCGAACCACAGAAGTGGACCCGAATGGCGGCCGGCATCAAGGGCGTCACCGAGGAGACCACGACGGGCGTGAAGCGCCTCTACAAGATGGCCGAACGCAACGAACTGTTGTTCCCTGCGATCAACGTCAACGACAGCGTGACGAAGTCCAAGTTCGACAACCTCTACGGCTGTCGCCACTCGTTGATCGACGCGATCAACCGCGCGACCGACATCATGATCGCCGGCAAGTTGGCCGTGGTTTGCGGCTACGGCGACGTCGGCAAGGGATGCGCACAGAGCCTCCGTGGACAGGGTGCCCGTGTCATCGTCACCGAGATCGACCCCATCAACGCCCTGCAGGCGGCGATGGAGGGGTACCAGGTCGACACGCTCGAATCGGTCGTCGGTTCGGCCGACATCTTCGTCACCGCGACGGGCAACGAGGCGATCATCACCGTCGACCACATGGCGAAGATGAAGCACAACGCAATCGTCTGCAACATCGGCCACTTCGACAACGAAATCGACATGCTCGGTCTCGCGCGCAGCGGTGCAACGCGCGACGAACTGAAGGCGGGGACCGACCTGTGGACGTTCGACGACGGCCACGCGGTCATCGTCCTGGCCGAGGGCCGTCTCGTGAACCTGGGATGTGCGACGGGACACCCGAGCTTCGTCATGAGCTGTTCGTTCTCGAACCAGGTCATCGCGCAGATCGAACTGTTCAACAACACCAGCAAGTACCCGACCGGCGTCTACGTGCTTCCCAAGCACCTCGACGAAAAGGTCGCATCGGCGCACCTCGACGCGCTCGGCGTGAAGATGACCAAGCTCACCGACGAACAGGCCGACTACCTGGGTATCGACCCGAAGGGTCCCTTCAAGCCCGACCACTACCGCTACTGATCGGTCCCTTCGAGGGGGTCGTCAGGATTCGAGCGCTTCCCCCGTCGCTTGTGCGGCGAGCGACGGGGACATGCGCAGGGCGCCGATGGCCACCTGCACCATGGGTCCGATCCCGAAAGCGAACACGAACGTGCCGAGGCCGATGTGTCCGCCGAGGAAAAGTCCGGTCACCATCACGATGATCTCGACCGTCGTTCGCGCGGCCCTGATGCTGATGCCGAATCGCGCGTTCAGGCCGAGCATCAGGCCGTCGCGGGGTCCGGCCCCGAGTTCGGCACCGATGTAGAGCCCCGAACCGAACGCGATGAACAGCATTCCGCCGGCGAGGTAGGCGATGCGGGCGACGATCAAGCGCGAGTCGGGGAAGAAATCCTCCATCAGGTTTTCCACGAGGCCGATCTGCACGGCGTTCATCACGGTGCCGAGTCCGGGTCTGATGCGCAACGGAATCCAAAGGACGAGAAGCACGACGCCAACGACGATGATCACGGTGCCGAGTCGGAGGTCGGTGATCTTCGCGATGCCCTGATGGAACACGTCCCATGGCGGCACGCCGAGGTCGGAGTGCACGAAGCACGCAATGCCGGCACCGAAGCAGAACAGTCCGGCGAAACAGCGCGCGAACCGTTCGGGGAAACGTTCACGCAGTGGCCGTGGGGGAGTGGCGTCGTGCACGCCCCGAAGGTAGCCGATGACGACGAAGAAGTGCGGGTGGCTTTCGCACACCCTCGATCGTGGCGAATCGGTACGACAGCGAAGTGCGCGCGGCAACGCTGTTCGCGGGTGAAGTTCACCGCATGATCGTGGATCTCAAATACCACAATCACCGCACGTATGCGGCTCGACTCGGTGACCTTCTCGCGACCGAAATTCGCCGACATGGTGCGGCGTTCGATCTCGTGACATGGGCGCCCACGTCATCGGTTCGTCGTAGACGTCGCGGTTACGACCAAGCAGAGTTGATCGCGCGTCGCGTTGCACGACGTCTCGACGTTCCCGCTCGACAAATGTTGCGCCGGAAATCGAGCGTTGCCCAAACGGGACGCAACCGTCGACAGCGCCTCGACGGCCCGGTGTTCCTCGGTCACCCGGCGAGTCACGGATGTCGAATTCTCGTCGTCGACGACGTGACGACGACGGGTGCCACGCTGCGTTCCGCACGGCGCGCGTTGTGCGCCGTTGGGGCCGAATTCGTCGAGTGCTGGGCGGTCGCGGCGACCCCTGCCCGATAGCATCAGCGACTGCATGGGAATCCTCGATCGAGTCCTCCGCGCCGGTGAAGGCAAAAAGGTGAAGGCTCTCGAGGGCCTGATCCCCGATATCAATGCTCTTGAAGCCGGCATCGCCGCGCTGTCCGACGACGCCCTGCGCGGCAAGACCGACGAGTTCCGGAGTCGCATCGAGCGGGGAGAGTCACTTGACGACCTCTTGATCGAGGCGTTCGCGGTCATGCGCGAGGCAGGCAAACGGGTTCTCGGCCAGCGTCACTACGACGTCCAGTTGATGGGTGGTGCAGCACTGCACTTCGGCTGGGTTGCCGAAATGAAGACGGGCGAAGGCAAGACCCTGGTGTCCACCCTCCCGGCGTATCTCAACGGCCTCGGCGGCAAGGGCGTGCACCTCGTCACCGTGAACGACTACCTGGCGCGGCGTGACTCCGAGTGGATGGGTCGTGTTCACCGCTGGCTCGGCCTCAGCGTCGGTCTCGTCATTCCCGGGTTCCGCGAGAGTCCGGCACAAAAGCGCGAGGACTACGGCTGCGACATCACCTACGGAACGAACAACGAATTCGGTTTCGATTACCTGCGCGACAACATGGCCGGATCCCTCGAGGAAAAGGTTCAGCGCGGACACAACTTCGCCATCGTCGACGAGGTCGACTCGATCCTCATCGACGAGGCCCGCACTCCGCTCATCATCTCCGGCCGTCTCGCCGATGCGGCAAAGCTGTACTACCGCTTCGCATCGATCGCGCGGTCGCTCGACCGCGACACCGACTACGAAGTCGACGAAAGCAAGCGCACCGTCGTTCCGTTGGAATCGGGTATCGAAAAGGTCGAACAGCAACTCGGCATCTCGAACCTGTACGACGCGGTCCAACAGAATCTCGTTCACCAGCTACAGGTGGCCCTGAAGGCCAAAGAGCTGTACAAGCGCGACAAGGACTACATCGTGCAGGGCGGCG
>CAYFNP010000209.1:0-3274 GCA_964344425.1 uncultured Bifidobacterium sp.
CCCTCGAGGCAGATCTTCTCGAAGAGGCGTGTGTCGTCGACGACCGGCCTCCCCCACTCGTGATCGTGGTACTCGATGTAGACGTCGGAGCTTTCGCACCAGGGGCACCGTTTCGTCGTGCGAACCACCCGCTTGTCCTATCACCGATGCGTGTCGGACTTGCCGCGTCGCGCGAAGACGCCGTGATTACTGTGGTGGTGATGGCGAGAAAGCCCGGCTTCCGCAGGTTCAGGGATTCGGTGACGTCCGAACTCGACACCATGCGCGCCGACTTCGCCCAGATGCGTTCCGACCTCGAGTCGACCCGCAAGCAATTGGACGAGGCGATCGTCATCAACGAACGCGTGGCCGCCGACCTGCGGTTGCTCGACGACCGGCTGGTGCACATGGGCCGCGAGTTCGCGAACCAGATCCACGAACTCGGCAACGGCCTCGACCGCATGGAAAAGCACGCCGACTCGGTGTCGGCCGAGGTCATCGCCGATTTGCGTTCCGTGCAGGCGCGTCTGGCTGCCGAACAGGTGCGCTACGAAATCGCGTTCCGCCAGGACCTGACGGACCTCGCCGAGCAACTCCGCCGCACGCGGTGAGCCGACCCAACACCACCGGCGACTCGGCCGAACATCCGCACCGTCGGCGCGTCGGCGGGCATGGATACTTCAAGCGCCTCGGACCCGGCATCGTCACCGGGGCCGCCGACGATGACCCCTCGGGAATCGGCACTTATTCGCAGGCCGGTGCGGCATTCGGATACCAACTCGTTTGGACGACGATTCTTGCGTTGCCCTTCGCGGTGGCGGTTCAAGAGGCCACGGCCCGCTTGGGTTTGTATTCGGGCAAGGGCCTGGCAGCACTCATCAAGGACCACTTCAGGCGGTGGGTGCTGTTCGTCGCACTCGCCCTTGTCGTTGGCGCCAACACGTTCAACATCGGCGCCGATCTGGGGTCGATGGCTGCCGCAACGAACCTCGTCGTGCCGGTGCCGCAGGTCGTCCTGCTGTTGGTGTTCGGTTTCGGCATCGCCGCGCTGGAAATCGCCATCCCCTACCACCGTTATGCGCGGATACTGCGGTGGTTGTGTCTGTCGTTGGTGTCGTATCTCATCGTCCTGCTGATCGTCAACGTCGCTTGGTCCGACCTTGCATCGCGACTGTTCGTTCCACATCTCGGTTTCGAACGCCCGCAAATCGCCGCATTGATCGCGATCTTCGGTACGACGATTTCGCCCTACCTCTTCTTTTGGCAGACAGCCGAAGAGGTCGAAGAACTGAACGACGGCGGTGCAAGTGGTCCGCCGTCGCGCGAACAACTCGTCGCAATGCGCGGCGACGTGATCGCCGGCATGTCGTCGGGTGTTGTTGCGATGTTCGCGATCATGGTTACGGCCGCGGCGACACTGCACGCCGAGGGCATCACCACGATCGGAACCGCCGACGAAGCGGCAAGCGCGCTCGAGCCGTTGGCCGGGCGCCTGGCCGGTCTGGTGTTCAGCCTCGGCATCGTTGGTACGGGACTTCTCGCGGTGCCGGTTCTTGCCGGATCGACGTCGTATGCGATCGCCGAGACGTTCGGCTGGCGCGAGGGTCTCAGCCTGCGGTTGTCGCAGGCCCGCGCGTTCTACGGCGTCATCGTCGCGTCGATGGTTGCGGGCGTTGCGATGAACCTGCTCGGCCTTGATCCGGTGCGGGCCTTGTACTGGTCCGCGATCCTCAACGGCCTCGCCGCGCCGCCGTTGATCGTGATCATCTTTCTGCTTGCGCGTCGCCGCAACGTGCTGGGCGAACACGCGAGTGGCAAGTTGTCACAGGCGACGGTCGTCGCCGCGGCCGTGCTCAGCGCCGCGCTGCCGATTCTTTACTTGCTCGCACGTTGATTCGGCTCAGCCACCGATTGCACTGAGCGCAAGGCGAACCAGCTCGCGTGCCTGGGCCTGCTTTTCCTGATAGGTCGCGAAATCCGGGGGCGACTGTGCCAATGCCGCGTCGGCCTCGGCGAACAATGCATCGGCGCGCTGCAGGAGTTCCGCCGGCGTTTGCCCTGTGGTGTCGGGCACCGACGTATCGGTGGTGCCGTTGTCGGTGCTGCCCGGATCGGTTGTACCCGTGTCGGTTTGCCCGCCACTGCCCTTTCCGTCGTCGACCCGGTCGCCGAGGTTGGTGTCGAATCCCGGGAACAACTTGCCGATCGCACCCGTGACGGAGTCCGCGATGACCGACTTCTCCTCGTACGACGCCAGAATCTTGCGGACGAACACTTGACGCGCCGCCGTGTCGTCGGGACGGACGAAGAGCGGCCGCACGTACACGAGACCCTTGCCAACGGGAACGATCTGCAGATCGCCGAACACGACGCGCGAACCGCGCAGGTCGAGCGGTGTGATCGTTTGCGAGATGATCGGGTCGCTGTCGAACTGTGCTGCGACGGTTGCGGGACCTGCCGGAAGCGGTTCATTGAACTCGTACAGCCTCAACTTGCCGTACGACGCCGGGTCACTGGACACCACCATCATCGAACGCAGTTCCTTGCGCGCGTCGTCGGCGGAGAACGGAACGAATGGACGCAGCATCGAGAACGTCGGCGTCTTGTCGGCGTTGTCGGGGTCGTGGAACAGCGTGTAGTACGGCTCGAAACGCTCGACGTTTGCTTCCTGCACGTCGACCGCGTCGCCGGTACCCGTGGCCGTGCCGGCGAGACCACCCGCGAGTGTCGTGGACTGTTCGGGTTCGAGCGGTGGTGCCTGCGCCACGCTCCATGCACCGTCACGGTTGAAGAACAGGTTCGGGTCGTCGAAGTGGTACTTCGCATAGACGTTGGTCTGCACGCGGAAGAGATCTTCGGGATAACGGAAGTGCTTGCGCAACGAGTCGGGTGCCTTGTCACCGTCGGTGAAGAGCTTCGGGAACGCGTCGCGCCAGACGCGGATGATCGGGTCCGTCTCGTCGATGACGTAGAAGGTGACCGCACCGGTGTAGGCATCGACCACGGCCTTCACACTGTTGCGTGCGTAGTTGAACGAATGCGACAAGCCACCACCGGGAGTCAATTGATCGGTGTTGGCACGCTGCGCATAGGGATAACGGCTGGTACTGGTGAATCCGTCGATGATCCAATCGACACGGCCGTCGTGGATCACCGGATACGGGTCGGCGTCGAAGGTGAGGAACGGGGCCAACTTCTCGACGCGGTCACGGACGTCGCGCACCAAGAGCACCTGCGACTTACCGTCGATGAGTCGCGACCCGAACAGGTTGTATTCGCCGAAGTTGATCGCCAT
>CAYFNP010000210.1:0-3268 GCA_964344425.1 uncultured Bifidobacterium sp.
CGCTTCAGCCGGTTGTAGATGACGCGGGCAATCTTCTCCCGGTCCCCCGGAACCTTCGCCTCGCGTTCGATCATCGATGCGACGACGAGGACCTCGTACGGCGAGTAGCCAACCGTGTCCTGGGCACGGTCGAGGCCCTCTTGTCGACCGACGCGTTCCATCAACGACGCCATGCGCTGCAGCACCCGCGTTGCCGAATCGTCGCCCGACACTTGGTAGGTGTCGGGAAACAAGAGACCTTCGAGAGACGTCGTACCGGTGGGTGCGTAAGAGGAAACGATCTCGCCCGATGCGGCGCGGTCGAGCAACGTCGCCGCATCGAGTCGCGGAACCTTCTCCGCGAGTCGCGTCGCGATCTGAGCCAAGGTGAAACCTTCGGGAAAGGTCACGTTCTCGAACGTTTGGGCCGGTGGCGTGTTCAGCGACCCCATGATGTTGCCCATGTGATCACGCGGCTTGATCTGGTAGTAGCCGGGCACGAAATCGATCCCACCCTTGCGTTCGACGTACCAGCGAAACACCCGCGCGGACGTGATGAAGTTCGCCTCTTCGAGTCGCCGCGACACCGCCGCGAGGTCGTCGCCCTCGACGACGGTGAAGTTCACCGCGGCCATTGCCTCGCCCGGCGGATTTACCTGACGGAGGTACCACCAACCCACGCCACCAACCACGACGATCGCGCTCACCATGACGGCGATAGCAACCGAGACGGCGAGTCGAACGCGTCGCGATCGTCGGGGTTTGTCGGTGCCGACTGAAACCAGGTCGTCGTGGAGCACGGCCTCGACGACATCCCACGGGTCCTCGACCCATCCGACACCGGCATCGGCCGACGTGGCCCTCCCTTCGAGCGGACCGAATGGATCTGACATCTACTTGTTCGTCTGTCGGTCGATCCAGGACTGCAACATCACGGCAGCTGCCACTTTGTCGACGACTCGGCGACGCGCATCTGCGCGCATCTTCGCCTCCATCAGGGCCCTTTCCGCGCTGACCGTGGTGAGACGCTCGTCGTACGTTTCGACAGGCACGTTGACAACCGTAGCGAGACTTGCCACCTCGTCGATGGCAGCTTTTGCGGCACGCCCGAGCGAACCGTCGAGCGAAAGTGGCAGGCCGACAACCACCCGCTCGCACTCTTCCTCGACAACGAGGCGGGCGATCTCGTCGTGGTCGCGCCGACGACTACCCGACCTCTGCACGACACACAGCGGACTCGCAATGATCCCGCTTCGGTCGCTGACGGCCACACCGATCCGTTTGGAACCGAGGTCGATCCCGAGGACCCGCCCGACGTTGCGGCGAGCGTCGGGGGCGTCGGTCATCGACCGAGTGCGGCCTCGACCGCCGACCGTGCCAGACCGAGAGCCTCGTCGATTCCCCCGGGGTTCTTGCCTCCCGCCGTCGCAATGTCGCCCTTGCCTCCGCCGCCACCTCCGACGGCCTTTGCCGCCGCTGAGATCAACGGAGCCGCACCCCCGTCGACGCCCTGAGCCGTCGCTGCGACCAGGGCGACACCGCCGGTATCGGTGATTCCGACAAGGACGACGGCGCGGATCCCGTCGACGCCGCGAATTGCCAATGCGAGATCACGCAACTCTCCCGGGGCCAGCCCGTCGAGCCGCTCGACGACACCTCCGTTGCTCGCACCGGCAGCGATGTCCTTTGCACGCGTCGCCGCAAGACGTGCGCGCAGCGTCTTCACTTCGTCCTGGAGCGCCTTCATTTCGTCGAGACGACGCTCGACCGCCGCCTCGAGCGACTCGGAGTTCGCACCGAGAAGGCCTGCCGCGCGACTGACCGAACGCGCCTGTTGCTGCATGTGCGCCACCGATGCCTGACCGACCACGGCTTCGATACGACGCAGGTTGGATCCGATCGAACTCTCGGCCACGACCTTGATTGCCCCGATGTCGCCGGTCGCAGTCACGTGGGTTCCACCGCACAGTTCGAACGAACTGCCCGCCCGCAGCACGCGAACCGTGTCGCCGTACTTGTCGCCGAAGAATGCGATCGCGCCCGCGGCGGTTGCCTCGTCCTTCGAGGTTTCATACGCCTGCACGGCGACGTTGGTCAACACTTCGCGATTCGCCAGACGTTCGACTTCGATGATCTCGTCGTCGGTAACCGCCGCGAAGTGGCTGAAGTCAAAACGCAGGCGGTTCGGTTCGACCAGCGACCCAGCCTGCTTCACATGCTCGCCCAGCACGGTGCGCAGCGCCCAGTGCAGAACGTGGGTTGCCGTGTGGTGACGACGGATGTGCGAGCGGCGCTCGTTGTCGATCCGTGCAGTCACCGCGTCGCCGACGTGGGGAATGCCACGCACGACACGGCAGACGTGACGGCGCAGAGCGGGCAGTGCGAAGGTTGTGTCGACAACCTCGAGTTCGAAACCCTCGCCCGAAATGGTTCCGGTGTCGCCCACCTGGCCACCGCTCTCGGCGTAGAACGGCGTCACGTCGAGGAACACCTCGATCACCCCGTCTTCGTCGCTGCTGTCGAGGACCGCGACGATCTTTGCCAGATTCTCGACGTCGGAGTACCCGGTGAAGGTGGTGACACCATGGGCATCGACGATCGCGCGGTATTCGTTCATCCTGTCGTCGGAGACCTTGCCGCCCTTGCGCGCCTGCTTCGCTCGGTCGCGCTGTTCTGCCATCTCGGAGGCGAAGCCGTCGAGGTCGACCTCGACCGACCGCTCGGCCGCGATCTCTTGGGTGAGTTCGAGGGGGAACCCGTACGTGTCATGAAGAAGGAACGCGGCAGAACCAGACAGGCGACCACCGCTCTTTCCCAGTTCGTCGTCGAGGATCTGAGTTCCGGTCTTCAGGGTCTGTCGGAAGCGCTCTTCCTCGCGCGTCATGACATCGACAATGAAGTCGCGGTTCTTCAGGAGATCGGGATATGCCGCACCCATCACGTCGACGGCGGTCGAAACCAGCGACGGCATGACCAACTTTTCCGTGCCCAACAGGTACGCGTGGCGCACCGCACGACGAATGATGCGTCGCAGCACGTAGCCGCGGTTTTCATTCGAGGGAAACACGCCGTCGTTGACGAGCATGGTCGACGAGCGCGCATGTTCGGCCAGCACCCTGAGGCTGAAGCTCGCCCGGTCGTCGTAGTCGCCGACGCGGTACGAACGGCCGGTCAGCGACTGGGCGCCTTCGATGAGCGGGAAGAGAACGTCGCTCTCCCACACCGAGTCCTTGCCCTGCATCAACGTGAGAATGCGCTCGAGTCCCGCACCCGTGTCGATCGACGGTTT
>CAYFNP010000211.1:0-3266 GCA_964344425.1 uncultured Bifidobacterium sp.
ACGCACTTCGGTTACTGACAACCCACGGCCGTAACGTGGGGAAATGATGCGGCGGCTAGTGGTGGTGGCACTCGCTGCGGCGATGCTGCCCGCCTGCGGTGGTCGCGAGGCCGAACCGGGTGTGCTCGTGCCGGTCGAATTCGACTGGGCCGTATGCGGTGATGTCGAGTGTGCCGACTTCGTTGTTCCACGCGACCGTGGCGAGCCCTTTTCGGATCACCTCGATCTGAAGGCCTACCGCAGTATTTCGCCCGCGGCCACAAGCAGGCACCTGCCATTGGTCATCCATCCGGGTGGACCCGGCACCGACGTGCGCGCGACGGTGTCCCGCACGCGCGAACTGCTTGAACCCATCATCGACGACTTCGACATCTATGCATTGTCGACGCGCGGCTCGGTCGATGGTGAAGCCTTCGACTGTGGTGAAAGCCTCGACGAATTGCGGGTCGTCGACACAAATCCGAACGCGGCTCGACGCTTCGCCAACGGGTGTCTGCGCCTGTCGGCCGCTCTCGTGGGCCATGTCGGAACGCTCGACACGGTCGACGACCTCGAGGCGTTCCGTCGGGCGCTCGGTCTGCGGCAGGTTCGCTATCTCGGTTGGAGCTACGGAGCAACCGTTGGTGCCGTGTGGGCCATGACACATCCGTCATCGTTGCGACGGGTCGTCCTCGACGCGCCGAACGATCCTCGGATGAACGCTGCCGACACCGCCCGTCGACGAATGAATGCCGCATCCGTCGCGTTCAAGCAAATGGCCGGCGCGTCGGGCATCGACACCGACGGTCTCGCATCACGCGAAGCCGCACTCGCTCGGGAGTATCCGTTGTACGACGGTGGCAACGCGCTGATGGCGACGGCGAAGGCATCGGACCTTGTCGCGCTACGACTCGGCGAGACCCCCGATGGAAAGAACGATGGTGGCATCGAGACACAGGTCGGTGTTCATTGTTCCGACACGAGTCGACAAGAGTCCGACGAAGCAGCGGCGCTCGTCGAACCCGAACCAGCCGTTGGATTCGGCACGGTGTTTTATTCCGTGTGTCGGGAACTACCTGCTGCCGAAAGGCCACTGTCGTCTTTGAAGATCGACCGTGGTGCGACACGCGTCGACGCCCTGGTCGTCGCCACGTCGGGCGATCACGTTGTGCCGGTCGATGAGAGTTCGAATCTCGCAGCCGACATGCTGTGGAGGCGGCTCGTCGTCGACGCCCGGCGTCACCTCTCGGTCGGTTTCGATGCAAAGGCGACGAAAACCGCAATGGCGTTTCTCGCCACCGGTGACTAGTGGTCGAAGCGTCCCGGCGGTGCTGCGTCGGGCTTGCGGGCCCACATCTTCTTGCTGTCGAAGTTCAGTTCGTAGTCGGGCTTCAACTCGATGACCACCCGGCCGGGGGAGTCGAGCAACGCAAGGAACGCCTTTGCACCGGCTTCGTCGTCCTTGCGAATCGCGCGAGCGAGTTCGGGAAGCATCCAGTCGCGCGTTTCACGGTCGTCGTGCACGATGCACCGTCCGCGCACCGACACCGTCTTGCCGGGGCCGATCGACGTGCCGACCGACGAAATCATCGCCGCGGCGTATCCAGTGCGGCGGATCGCGGGAATCCGAGCACGCGTTCCGGCTGCGGTCAGCCAGATGCTGCCCTTGCGCCAGATGAAACTCATCGCCACACCGAAGGGCTGTCCGGCCTTGTTCGTCCAGATGAACGTGCACTCGACCTGTTCGTTCAGCAACCGCTCACGAAGTTCCGGATCGAGTTGACATTCGGCAAGGTTCTCGGCGTCTTCCACGCCGCCACCGTAGTCACTCAGGGTTCGACGATGTTGAAGCCCGGTTCGAATGTGTCGATGTTGCCGAAGATCGTCAGTAGGGCAGCGGGGTCGCCGTCGAGACTGATGTTGCCCGCAGCGATCTGATCCATGAAGGTGGTCTCCTGAAGCATCACGCGGATGAACTCGGTGCGTGACGTCGTCACTGTGACGGTTGCCTTGGCATCGTGGCGCCCGGGAACCGAGAACAGCGTTCGGTTCGACAGCCCGAGAACCCAATTCTCGTTCACGTCGGTGAATGTCCAGTTCACCAACGCCGACTGACCGCCCACCGATTCCGACTTCAAGCGCACGGACACCGTGTCGAAAATCTGTTCGACGGTCATTGCTCCGAGGATTCCCTTGCCGCGGGCGTTCGCGCCGCCCAACTTCACCGGTCCGTTGCGCAGTTCTTGAGCGCCCTGTAGGTACGCGTTGCGGAAGGTCGACGACTCAGCCTGGTAGCCCAGTTGTTCCAGTGCGTCTGCCTGCAGGTTGCGCGCCGCGGTGTTGTTGGGGTCGGCGAAGACGAGGTGATTCACCAGTTCAGCGACCCAGCGGTATTCGCCCTTGTCGAACCAACTCTTGGCTTTCGCGAGGAGCGCGTCGGCACCACCGGCAAGTTCCACGTATCGAACGCCGGCGTCGGATGGCGCGAGCTTGTTCAGGTTCGACGGGTTGCCGTCGTACCAACTGAGGTAGCGCTGGTAGACGGCCTTGCAATTGTGAACGAGATCGCCGTAGTAACCGCGCGTGTGACCCTGCGCGAGAAACTCATCGGGAAGCCGAAGCTCGGCCGCGATCTCGGTTGGCACATAACCCTTGTTCGCCAGGCGCATCGTCTGGTCGTGCATCCATTTGTAGAGGTCGCGCTGCAACGTGAGGAACTCGCGAACGTTCTGTTCGCCCCATCGGGGCCAGTGGTGCGAAGCGAACATGAGTGTGGCCTTGTCGCCGAAGAGTTCGATCGCCTCGTTGATGTACTTCGACCATGCAAGCGCGTTGCGCACCTGCGCGCCACGAATCGGTACGAGGTTGTGCATCGTGTGCGTGCAGTTCTCGGCGGTGCACAGCCAGCCGAAGTCGGGAAAGAAGAAGTTCATCTCGGCCGGTGCTTCGGTTTCGGGCGTCATCTGAAAGACGATGCGCACGCCGTCGACCGTCATCTCTTGGCCGGTGTGCGTGATGTCGTGGGTCGGCGCGATGAGACCCGAAATGTCGTGCGGCACCGCCTTGCCGAGGCCCGCATCGACGTGTGCATCGGGACCGGGCGGCAACAACGGACCGAATTGATATGCGGCGCGGCGCAACATCGCGGGCCCGGCGATGATGTTCTCGGAAACGGCTTCGTGCAGGAATCCCTCGGGCGCGATGACGATGCAGCGACCCTCGTCGACGTCGTCCTGCGTGGTGACGCCGTGGACTCCGCCGAAGTGGTCGGCATGCGAGTGCGTGTA
>CAYFNP010000212.1:0-3258 GCA_964344425.1 uncultured Bifidobacterium sp.
CGACAAGGCCGAGTTCCAGCCGTTCGACAAGTGGCGCGAGACGATGGCGGCGCGCATTGCCGCCGGCGGCGAGTAGTCGATGGATCTCGGTATCGCGGGTCGTCACGCAATCGTGTGCGCGTCGAGTCGTGGTCTCGGTTTCGCGTGTGCTGATTCGTTGGCCCGCGAGGGCGTGAACGTGGTGGTGAACGGCCGCAACGAAGAGACTCTCAGGAAAGTCGTCGAACGACTGTCGAGCACCCACAAGGTCCAAGTCACGATGGTCGTTGGTGACATCACGCACGCCGACACGCAATCACGACTGATCGAGGCATGTCCCGCACCGGACATTCTGGTGAACAACAACGGTGGGCCCACCCCGGGGCGTTTCGCCGACTGGGACCGCGATGCGTGGGTGGCCGCGCTCGATGCGAACATGCTCGCGCCCCTTGCCATGATCCGTTTGGTTCTCGACGGAATGGTCGAGCGGAAGTTCGGGCGCATCGTGAACATCACGTCGGCAATGGTGCGTACGCCCATGGCCCCCATGGGGCTGTCGACGGGTGCACGCACCGGTCTGACCTCGGTCGCGAAGTCACTCTCGCGCGAAGTTGCCAGCGCGAACGTGACCATCAACAATCTGCTGCCCGAACGTGTCAACACCGAGCGTCAACGCCAGATGGCCGAGATCCACTCGAAGACCGCGGGCATCACCATCGAAGAGGCGTACGAGGCGATGGCACGTACCATCGCGGCGAAACGTCTCGGTCGTCCCGAAGAAGTGGGCGACGCGTGTGCCTACCTGTGCAGCGCGCAGGCCGGCTACATCAGCGGCCAGAACCTGCAACTCGACGGTGGTTCGTTCGCCGGGGTGATGTGAAGTGAACACGGTGTCGGTGCCCGTTCTCGTGGTTGGTGCCGGGCCGGTCGGGCTGATCGCGGCGAAGCTGCTCGGCAACGGTGGTTGCCCGGCCATGGTGGTGGAACGTCGGGACGGACCACAGCGCAACCCGGCAGCACACGTGGTGAACGCTCGCACCCTCGAAATTCTCCGACAAGCCGGTTTCGACATGGCGGCAATCACAGCCATCGCACAGGACCCGCGCGACGCCGGACACGTGAACTTCGTGACCCGACTGAACGGAGAACTGATCGGTCGCCTGCCGTTCGAGCGACAAGGCGACGAGGTCCTGGCTGTCACCCCGCATCCGTTGCGCAACATCTCCCAGCACCGCCTGGAACCGTTGATGGCCCGCGTCGTGGGGGAGATGCCGGACGTCGACCTGCGCTACGACCACGAATGGGTGTCGGGAACAGTCACCGACGAGGGTGTCGTGTCGGTCGTGCGCAATCTGCGCACGGGTGACGAGATCTCGGTGTCGTCCGAGTTCGTCATCGCCGCCGACGGCGCCGGCAGTTCCGTGCGCAAGTGGACGGGAATCGAAATGGTCGGCCCCGCGGGCCTCAGCAGTTTCGTCGCCATCCACTTCCGCGGCAGTCTGCGCAAGTACGTGGGGGACAGGCCCGGTGCGCTGCACTTCGTGATGGACCCCGACGTCTCGGGCACGTTCATCGCCCACGACGTCGACAACGAGTCGGTGTTCATGACCTCGTTCGACCCCGCCGCAGAAGCCGCTGCTGACTATCCGACCGAACGGTGCACGACGATTGTGCGTGCCGCCATCGGCGACCCCGAAGCCGACATCGAAGTCGTCGACGTGGGCACCTGGCACATGACCGCCCAGGTCGCTGCATCGATGCGCGCCGGCCGTGTCTTCCTGGCCGGTGACGCCGCGCACCGTTTCCCGCCGACGGGTGGCATGGGGCTGAACACCGGTGTCGCCGATGCGCACAACTTGGTGTGGAAGTTGCTCGCGGTGCGAAACGGCCGCGCAGGCGTGTCGCTTCTCGACACCTACGAATCAGAACGTCGACCGGTCGCCGAGGCCAACTGTCACCAGAGCCTCACCAACGCCTTCAAGATGGTGATCCTTGCCGACGCGTTGAACCTCGCACCCGGTGCCACGGGGGAGAACCTGCGTGCGACGCTCGCCGACCCCGCCCGACGTCCCGTGATCGACGCAGCCGTCGCGGAACAGGCCACACATTTCGACATGCTTGGCCTGCAGCTTGGGTACGTGTACGAGACGCCGTTGAACCCCGGCACGGCGGTGAAGCCCGACGACATCGACCCCACACCATTCACGCCGAAGGGCGACATCGGTTCCCGGCTTCCACACGCGTGGCTGCCCGACGGTCGTTCCACGCTCGATCTTGTGAATCCCGATTCGCTCACGTTGTTGACCTTCGGCGCACACGACGAATGGAACGCGGCAATCACCTCGGCCACGCCATGGTGCGTGCGGCAACGGGTCGGTGTCGATGCCCCCGCATGCGATGTCCTGCGCGAGACCTGCGGGGTGGGCCCCGATGGCGCATTGCTCGTTCGGCCCGACCAACACATCGCGTGGAAGTCGATGCATACGTCGGCCGAAGCAATCGACACACTGACGACGGCATCCACCCGGATTCTGGGCGGTTGAGAAGAGGTTCTCCCGATGAGAGTTGTGGTTATAGGTGCAGGGATCGGAGGGATGACAGCCGCGCTTGCCCTTGCGAAAACCGGACACGATGTCCGGGTGCTCGAGCGCGCGCCCGCGGTCTCGCCCCTCGGTGCCGGACTGCAGGTCAGTGCCAACGCCCGGCGAGTCCTGGTCGATCTCGGGCTCGGCGAGGCATTCGGTGCCATCGCCACGCATCCGTCGCGGATCGTCATCAGACGATGGGAAGACGACGCCGTGATCGGCGAAGCACCTTTGACTGGCGTGCACGACGCACGTTTCGGTCACGCATTTGCCAATGTGTCGCGCAGCGACCTCGCCGGAATTCTGGTCGACGCAGCCACGGCGACGCCGAACATCACGATCCAATTTGGCGTGACGGTCGACGGGATCGACCAATCCGGACAGCGCCCGATTGTGCGGTGCGGTGACGGCACATTCGAAGCCGACGTGGTGATCGGAGCGGACGGCATCCACTCGGTCGTGAGAAGCATCGTGGCCGGAACCGACAATCCCCGCTTCTCCGGCTGGGCTGCCTTCCGTGCGCAAGTGCCGCGCGACCGTGTGAGTCACTTGCCAGTCGAGACGACCAACAGGGTGGGCCCCGGTGCACACGTGGTGTCCTACTTCATCGGTCGGAATCAGAGTCACCTGAACCTCGTATTCATTGCACCGGAATCCGAGTGGACGGGTGAGTCATGGACGGAACAGACGAGCC
>CAYFNP010000213.1:0-3224 GCA_964344425.1 uncultured Bifidobacterium sp.
GGCGACGACTAGTCTCCCCCGCGTGGGGGAACTGAACTTCCCGCGCATTCTGAAGCGCGGCCTGTTGTTCGCCGATGATCAGGCGTTGGTCGACGTGGCGAAAGGCCACGACGTCACGTACCGGCAGCACATCGACCGCGTCACGCGGTTGATCGGCGCCCTGAAGGCGCTCGGGGTCGGCCCGTCCGACCGCGTGGGCGTGCTGGCCGGGTCGTGCCACGAGTACATCGAGCTGTGGCACGCCTGCCTGTGCGGAACCGCCGTCATCAATCCGTTGAACAACCGGCTTGCGGCCGAGGAGTTCGTCTACATCCTGAACGACTCAGGCACGACGGTGTTGTTCGTCGACGCGACGTATGCGCCGATGATCCACGAGATCCGCCCCCGCCTGGAGCATCTGCGCACGGTCGTTCTCATCGGCTCGGCCGATGTACCGCACGACCTTTCGTTCGACGCCATCGTCGACGCGCAACCCGTCACGGACCTTCCGCCCGAGCCCGACGACGACCAACCGGCCGTGTTGATGTACACCGGCGGCACGACCGGTCTCCCCAAGGGTGTCGTTCTGACGCAGCGTGCGATCGTTCTCGTGACGTACCGCAACAACATGGGGATGCTCATCCAACCCGGCTGGCGCTACCTCGCGTTCATGCCGCTCTTCCACGTCGGCAGCATCATGACGTGGTCACTGCTCATCCCGACCGGGGGCTGCGTCGTCCTTCTGCCGGCGTTCGAACCGAAGGCCGTGATGAATGCGGTACGCGAGCACCGCATCACGGCGATCGCGGGAGTGCCAACGATGTTCGGCCTGGTGGTGCACCATCCGGATTTCGAGCCGTCGATGTTCTCGACGCTGCAACTGATGGGTTACGGCGCGGCGCCGATGCCCGAGGCGTTGTTGAAACGGTTGATGGAGATGTACCCGAATCTCGACTTCTTCCAGGCCTACGGCATGACCGAGTTCGCCGCGACCGTGTGTGCGTTGACGCCCCACGACCACCGCACCGGGGGCGCGATTCTCCGTTCGGTGGGCCAGCCGTGCATCGGGGTCGAGGTCGAGATTCGCCACCCCGAGACCACCGAGCGTTTGCCCGTCGGCGAGGTCGGCGAATTGTGGATTCGCTGCGATTCGGCGATGGTCGGCTACTGGAACAAACCCGAGGCGACTGCGTACGCACTGGTCGATGGTTGGTACCGGTCGGGTGACGCGGGTCGTGTCGACGAACGAGGGTACGTTTTTCTTGCCGACCGCGTGAAGGACATGATCGTGTCGGGTGGCGAGAACGTTTATTCGCTCGAGGTCGAGAACGCGATCTCGACGCATCCGGCCGTCACGCAGGTGGCTGTGGTGGGGCGACCTCACGAGATTTGGGGCGAGGCGGTTCACGCATTCGTCGTGTGCGCGCCGGGTGCGGTGACCGAGGCCGACCTTGATGCGCACGTGCGCAAGACCATCGCCGGATACAAGGTGCCGAAGTCATGGACGCTGCAGACCGAACCGTTGCCACTGTCGGGTGCGGGCAAGATTCTCAAACGCGACCTGCGAGAGCGCATCGCCGCATCCGGCGGTTAGCGTCGTCGCCATGACGACCCAGAAACTCGACCCCGCCATTCGCGACCTCGCCCAAGGCCCCAACTTCGGCACACTCTCGTTCCTGCTGCCCAGCGGTCGAATCGCCAGCCACGTCATGTGGGTCGATGCCGATGACGACCACATCCTCATCAACACCGAGATCCACCGTGCCAAGTACGACGCGATCAAGGCGAACCCGATCGTGAACGTCGCCATCTGGAAGGCCGACAACGCGTACGCCTACGCCGAAGTGCGCGGTCGGTGCGTCGGTGAAGTCGGCGGCCAAGCGGCGCGCGACCACATCGATGCGTGCGCAATGCGCTACATGGGCCAGGCCTATCCGATGCAGATCCAGTCAGAGCGGGTCATCCTGAAGATCGCAGTCGAAAAGCAGCGTTCGCAGAACCTCTGAGGACGGATCGTGCCACTGGTCACCAATACCTGTATTTGATTTCAGGTTTCAGATGTCATATATTGGGTACTCGTGTCCGTTTCTGATCTCGTCACGCTCAACCTCGGTTCGCCGGCGGTTCTCGCCTTTGCCCTCGGCCTGATCGCCACCCTGCTGCGCAGTGATCTGCGCTTCCCCGAAGCGGTGACGTCGCTGCTGTCGACCTATCTCCTCTTCGCCATCGGCATGAAGGGCGGAATGGAGCTGCGGCACGCATCGTTCGGCGACATCGCAGGACCGACGGTGGTCACGCTCGCACTGGGGTTCCTCGTTCCATTCGTCGCCTACGGCGTGGCGCGGAAGTACGTCGGTCTGGGCGTTGCCGACGCGGCGTCACTCGCCGCGCACTACGGATCGGTGTCGGCCGTGACGTTCTCGGCAGCAGAAACGTTCACCCGCGCCGCGGGCACGCTGCAAGAGGGCTACCTCCCCGCGCTGGTTGCACTGCTCGAGATCCCCGGCATCGTTGTCGCGATGGTCATCGCCAGCCGTGCGCTCGGCGGACGTGACCTGAAGTCCGCAGTGCACGAAGTTCTCACGGGCAAGAGCATCATGCTGCTCGTCGGGGGTCTGCTGATCGGCACGTTCGGCTCGACCAGCGGCCTCGAGAAGGTGCAGCCGTTGTTCAAGGACCTCTTTGCCGGGGTCCTGGTGCTGTTCCTGCTCGACCTCGGCACCTTGGCCGCCCAACGCCTGCGCACCTTGAAGGCCGTCGGGATCCGCCTCGTCGTTTTCGCCATCGGAATGCCGGTGGTCTTCGGCACGCTCGGCACCGTCGGCGGAACCGTCGCCGGACTGTCGATCGGTGGTGCAGCCGTGCTCGGCGCAATGGCCGCAAGCGCGAGCTACATCGCCGCACCCGCGGCGGTTCGCGTGGGTCTTCCCGATGCCGATGTCGGTCTGTCCCTTGGCGCGGCGCTGGGAATGACGTTCCCCTTCAACCTCGCGATCGGTATTCCGTTGTTCCACGAGATCGCTCAGACGATCGCCTGAAGTTGGTAGGCCAGGTAGGGATCGAACCTACGACCAAGGGATTATGAGTCCCCTGCTCTAACCACTGAGCTACTGGCCCGTGAGTTGTCGACCCGGAAGTGGTCTGCTCGGGGGGTGGGGCTCGAACCCACGACCGACGGATTAACAGTCCGTTGCTCTGCCAACTGAGCTACCCCCGAAGGGCATCGCGCAGGCTATCAGCGGGGC
>CAYFNP010000214.1:0-3214 GCA_964344425.1 uncultured Bifidobacterium sp.
GCGATGGGCATGTAGACCTCGCCGCGCACCTCGAGCACCGCCGGCGGAGTTCCTTTCGCGACGACGAGTGTCTTCGGTACGGCGGCGATGCTGGCCACGTTGGCGGTGACGTCTTCGCCGACCCGACCGTCGCCACGCGTGGCGGCCTGAACCAGCTCTCCGTTCTCGTAACGAATGCTGATCGCGAGACCATCGATCTTCAGTTCGCATACCCACCGCGCCGACGCGCCGGCGAGACCCTTTTGCACCCGCTCGCCCCATGCGAACAGTTCGGACTCGTCCATCGCGTTGTCGAGGCTGGTCATCGCAATGGCGTGGGTGACCGGCGCGAAGGTGGTGACCGGCGCGAAGCCGACGGTTCGCGTGGGCGACTCGTCGCTGAAAAGGTCGGGGTTGGCATCTTCGAGACCGCGCAGTTCACGAACCAATTCGTCGTATTCGGCGTCGCTGATTTCGGGTTCGTCGCGGCCGTAATAGGCCTCGTTGTGGTGGGCGACGATGTCGCGAAGCTCGGCGATGCGCGCTGCAGCCGCCTTTGCACCCTTCTTTGCCGCCATGGGTTTCACCGTACCAATCGGGTAGAACAAGGACGGAATGAAGCCCGCCGCAGTCACGTCCTCGCGCAACACGCCGCTCGGCGCCGGCACCACGGTGTGGGTTGCGCGCGTTGCGTGGATTCTGCTCGCGTTCGTACCCGGCCCTCTCGGCGACGCACTCGTCGACAATGGCCGCAGCGCCCAGGTGGCGTTCACAGCCGCAGCGTGGCTTTTGTGGATCGTCGGCGTCGGTGGACTCGCATGGTTGTCACCCGTGTCGCTGACCGCGCTGCGGTGCGTGGCCCCGGCAGTTGTCGTCGGAGTCGTCGTTGCCACGTTGTCGCGCGGGAACCTTGGCGATGCGGCGGTTCTGTGGCCGCTCGTCGCCGTTGCTTTGGCAGTGATTGCAACGTTCGCGATCTTCCTGCCCGACCACGCCGCCGCGCACGTGCAGGCCTCGGCCTACGGTGCCGAACGCCGGCTACCGCTGCGCGTGCCCATTCCGCAGTTCGCACCGATCATCCTCGCGTGGGTCCTGATGTGGGGACTTCTCGTCACCGCATTGTTCGCACTGGCCGCCGAAGTGTGGTGGCTGGCGGCAGTAACCGGTGTCGTTGCGGCGGCGGGTGTGTGGTTGTTCGCCTCGCGCCTGCACCGTTTCTCGCGGCGCTGGTTGGTGGTGGTGCCCGCGGGAGTGGTCGTGCACGACCATCTGCTGCTTGCCGAGACTTTCATGGTCAAGGCGCATTCGGTTGTTGGGGTCGATGTCGTCGACGCGCCCGGCGAGGCGCTCGACCTCACCGGGGTCGTTCGTGGACTGTCACTGAAGGTGTCGCTGCGCGAGGCCGAGAACCTGGCGCTCAGTCCGTACCTCGCGCGCCTTCTCGGCACGCTGGATGCGGTGCACGTGCGCAGTTATGCGGTCGCGCCGACGTTGACGGGCCAGGCGCTGGCCGCACTGACCAAACCCCCCGCAACGACGTAGGAATCGGTTTCGTCGTACAGCACCGCGCTTTGCCCCGGTGCGACGCGGCGGTGCGGCGCATCGAGCGTGACCTGAACGCGATCAGCGTCGACAAGGGTGACCGTGCACGGCATCGACGCACCATGCGCGCTGCACTGCACGCGGTAGCGACCGGGTTCCGCGACGCCGCCCGACCAGACCATCGAATGCAGTGCAAGACCCGTGCGCTGCAGGTCGGCCTCGGTACCGACGACCACGGTGCGTGCCTCGGTGTCGACATCGACGACGAACCGTTTGGCCTCGGTGTGGAACAGCCCGAGCCCGCGCCGCTGGCCGATGGTGACGAGTTCGACCGCGTCGACCTCGCCCACCTGTTGTCCGTCGGCGTCGACGACACGGGCCGAATGGAACGGGATGCGGTGGCCGAGAAACGTCTCGCGGCCGCCGGTGGAGGTGATGAAACAGACGTCCTGGCTGTCGGGTTTGCTTGCAGTGCGCAGTCCCATGTCGGCGGCGATCCGCCGCACCTCGGCCTTTGTCATGTGACCCACGGGGAAGAGCGTTCGTTCGAGTTCGCGACCGGCCAGCATGTGAACCACGTACGACTGATCCTTGGCCGCATCGCCACCGCGATGAACGCGCATCTCGCCGCGGTCGTTGCGCACCAGCCGGGCGTGGTGACCGGTGACGACGGCATCGAAGCCGAGTGCGTCGGCGCGTTCGGTGAGACGCGAGAACTTGAGACTGCGGTTGCACTCGATGCACGGGTTCGGCGTGACGCCGCTTGCGTGTGCCGTGACGTACGGGTCGACGACCGCCTCGCGGAAATCATCGGTGAAGTTGAAGACGAGATGATCGATGCCGAGTTGCTGCGCGACGCGACGCGCATCGTCGACGTCGGAGACCGAGCAGCAACCCGTGTCGCTTTCGCCGCCCCACAGGCGCATGGTGACGCCGACGACGTGGTGACCCTCGCGCTGCATGAGGGCGGCTGCGACCGATGAGTCGACACCACCTGACATCGCGACGAGCACCTTCACGGAGCCCATCCTACGAGCGGTGCTTCAGTGTCGGGCGTGCGAGCGCAGGCGCGTGACGGCGCTACCGATGACGTCGATTGCCGTGCGAACGTCGTCGTGGGTCGTCGTGTGGCCCAGGCTGAGACGAAGTGCGCCGCGGGCAAGGTCGATTGGTACACCCATCGCCGCGAGCACGTGCGAGGGCTCCATCGCGCCGCTTGCACACGCGGAGGCCGCCGACGCACATACGTCGGCTTCGTCGAGTAGATAGAGGAGCGCCTCGTTCTCGACACCCTCGATGCACACGTGGAGAATGCCGGGCACGGAAGCCGACTCGGGGACGGTCGGACGAACGCCGCCGATGGCGACGAGGCCCGCCGTCAGTTCGGCGCGCAGGCCGGCGACACGCGCACACTCGGACGCACGCTCGGCGACGGTTGCAACGAGTGCCGCCGCCGTTGCCGCGATGCCGGCGACGTTGTGCGTGCCGCTACGTCGGTCGCGCTCTTGGCCGCCGCCGAAGATCAGCGGTTCGAGTTCGACCCCGCTGCGCTGGAACATGATGCCCGCGCCCTTCGGGCCACCGAACTTGTGCGACGAGAGGGTCAGCACGTCGACCACGGCGGTGATGGGCGCAAGGTCGACCCAACAGGCCGCCTGGACGGCGTCGGTGTGCAGGATTGCACGTGACGCAT
>CAYFNP010000215.1:0-3212 GCA_964344425.1 uncultured Bifidobacterium sp.
TGCCACTTCCACTGACGGTGTACGACACCACACCGGTTCCCGATCCACCGGTCACGACATCGGTTATCGCCTCGTTGAACGGCTTCGTTGTCGCTGCCAACACCAGGGTGCTTTGCGTGCCCCGCTGGATGGAAATCGACCCGACGACGTTCGTAGCCGCAAGGTACGAGTCGTTACCTGCCTGGCTGGCGACGATCGTGCAGGTCTGTGCTTTCAGCGGGGTCACCGTCGAGCCGCTGACCGAACAAACCTCGGGGGTCGAACTGCTGAAGGACACGCCCAGGCCTGACGTGGCCGATGCGGCGGTAGAGATACTGAACGGTGAATCCGACACGGTCTTCGATGAATACGCCGTCAGCGAGAACGAGATTTCCTGTGTCGCCGCGATGGTCAACGTCATGCCGCGGTTCTCTGCCGCTTCGAACGTTGCGTCGCCCGCCTGCGCCGCGGACAGGGAGCACGTTCCGGCGGCCTTGGGGACCAACTTCATGTTCGTGACGACACACGTGGTCGGGGTCGATGAGGTGACGACAACCGACAGACCCGAGCTGGCCGTCACGTAGTTCGCCAGCGGCAGGTCCGTCATACCGACGTACAGTTTCGGCATCGAGCCTTCGTTGCTGTAGATGCTTTGGGTTGCTTTGGTCGTCAGCGAGCCGGTGGCCACGAGCGAGGCTCCGCCCGAGTACATTCCGCCCACAACATTTGCCTGGATTCGCACTCCGTAGAGGGTCTTCTCATCCAGGCCGAACACCTTGCACGAAGCCGTCTCCTTCTCCGACCACACCTTCGAACAACCGTCCACGTAGACGCCTTGCTTCTCGACCCAGACATTCCATGAATAGCCAACGTTTGCCGGCGGCTGCGGTGTGACCCAAGTAATCGTGCCCGTTGTCGCGGCGGCCGCGGCGGACGTGATTGTCGGAGTTGCCAAGGTTGTCGTGAATTCGACCTTGGTCAAGGCTTGGTACCGCGTGTAACCCACCATCCCGACTGCGCGCGCGGTGTACAAAGTGCCGGGGCTGAGTTTCGAAAGAACTGCTGCGCCGACGAACCCGTCACTCGTCACCCCGGACTGCACGAGGACGCGGCTCGGACTCGACGGCGCTGCGCCTTCGCCAGCCCAGTACTCGACATACAAGTCGGTCGAGATTCCCTTTGCGTTGAACTTCACCCCGACCGTTGCCGTCGTGGCAGAAATCGCCGTCACGTCCTGTGTCGTGGGCTCCGGAGTGCCCAAGGGGGTGACGGTCGCATCATCGGAGTAGGCGCCCCACCCCGCGGAATTCTTGACACGCGTACGCAACGTGTACGTGACACCATTCGTGAGACCGAGTACTTCACCGCTGGTGAAATTGCCCGACCCCGACTTCGTCAGCACACGTGTACCGTCGCGGTCGACTTCAATCTCGTATCCCGACAAGGGAATACCTCCGTCGTAGTCAACCGTCCATTTGGCGGAGATCTTGCCGTCCGCCGATGTGTACGTGACCTTCGGCGCAGTCGGCGCGTATCCCGGGGCCACAGCCTCGGTCGAGACAGCCGCCGCTGAATAGCTGTTGTCGGGCGACACGCCGCGCGCTTCGACCCGCGCGTAGTACAGCGTGCCCTGGATGAAGTTGCCGCCGGCCGCCGGGCCGTCGATCTGCAGTGACGTCGCTGGTGCGGAAACCGTCGACACGTTGCCGTACACCCACGTCGTTCGATCCACGGACAGAGCCACCCTGTACGAACCCACGGTCGGGCCCCCACTGGGCGGCGTCCACGACACCACGAGTTGATTCGACGACGTCGATCTCAACGCGACATTGGTGACGGGGTTCGGAGTCGTAGGTACGTAGAACGGCCTCAACGTGACCGCCACACGCGGGCTGTCGACCCAGAAGTCTGAATTCGATACGCCACCGGTCAGCTTCATGTAAGCGCTGTACGAGTAGCCCTTCGGAAGACTCATCACTGGAAAGTTGGTCGCGAGCTCCATTGCCGTTTGCTGGCGTGTAGAGAAGATCGTCGAATAGTCGTCGGATCGGTAGAAATCGATCGTCGCACTCTTCGCACCCGCGGACTTTCCTACGTTGAGTTCGACCGACACCCTCGAGGCGTCGCTGACGACGGTCGGCGTTCCGGCCGCCAAACCGAGAAAGCCGATGTACAACGACTTCGGCGATTCGGGCAAAGCTACGTTGGTCGACCGGTTGTACACGACGAGAGTGACACGGAACGATGTTTTTCTCTGCCAGGGTTCACCCGAAAAGATGTTGCAATACGGATACGACGAGGTACCTCTCACTTGAGGAAGGTTCCCCGCGACCGTCGCACAGTCCGCCGACGGTGACGGATCCGCGATCCGCGAGACGTCTGTTCCCGGCGTGTAGTCGGAGCTGAAGACGTACGAGGACTCACTGATCACCGGGTAAACCCTCACTTCGTAACGCGCGCGAGAGTCCGCCGTGAAGTTCAAACGAAAGAGGTACGGGTTCGCACCCGATGAGAGCGTGAAGTTCGGGACAGACAGCGGGTCAAGGCCCCGCGCTGGCCTTTCGCCGATGCCGACAACCGGCACGATCAGCCCAATACCGAGAATCACCGCAACCGCGCGGCCGAGAAAAGACCTCACGCGACTGAAAATAACAATAGTTGGACCTGAAGTCCAGTTGCCCCCGTCGCCCTCAGTTGATTGGCGGTCGCAGGATCGAACGCAATGCACTCATCGCAACCGTCGACCACTCGAGGTTCGCATTTTCGTCGCGGGTGACGTCGACGAGTATTCGCCCGAACGAAACCGACAAGAACCAGTGCGCGATTCCAACGAGAGGCAACGCCGGATCGATGAGCCCACGCCGCTGGGCGATGGCAAGGCTTTCCGCCAGATAATCGACCATCTCGAGTTGTGCGTCGGCGAGCATCTGGGCGAGCGCCGGGTTCGAGCGCGCCGATACCAGAGCAGATGCGCGGCGCGCCCGCGACTGTTGGCTCGGTTCGCGACCCTCGGCAACGGTCAGGGCATCGATGACCGCGATCGCCTCGGCCGCGTCGGAAGTTGTCTCGATGAAGGACCGCATCGCGGCGTTGAGTTGGCGCAACTCCGCCAGCATGTGCCGGGTCTCGACCGCCGCAATGATGCCATCACGACTTCCGAAGTGATGGTAGGCGGAACTCTTCGAGACGCCGGCGAGTTCGAGAACCCTCCCCAGGTTGAACTTGACCGCACC
>CAYFNP010000216.1:0-3182 GCA_964344425.1 uncultured Bifidobacterium sp.
CGAAGACCGGCACGGTCACCCAAGACGTCGGCCGCGCCGTCGGCGAGTTCAAGGGTGGCAAGGTCGAGTACCGCACCGACCGCTACGGAAACGTGCACGTACCCATCGGCAAGGCCAGCTTCGCCGCAGCCGACCTGGCGAACAACCTCGTGGCGGTCCTCGACGAGATCCAGCGTGTCAAGCCCGCGGCCTCCAAGGGCAAGTACCTCCGCAAGGTCAGCATCGCCTCGACGATGAGCCCCGGCGTCAAGATCGACACCAACCGTCTCAAGCCCGAAACGGTCTGATTCAACGGTCGAGCCGCCGGTTTGATCCGGCCGGCTGCGCCGTTAGCGTTCCATCCGACATCAACCATTCGGTTCTCTCGCCGAAGACTTCTGGCCCAAACCGGTTCGCCGGTGCGGTTAATGGATTTGCCACCAGACGAGGCGGACACTGCGATGGCCCTCTTCGATTCGCTCTCTTGCAGAGCGGCTCTGTGGGTCGTTGAAGCGTTCGTGCAAGCGAGCGCTCCGACCAGAGCATTCGAAGAGGAGGTGACATGACTTCTACAAGCGTCCGTGAGGAAAAAGCGGCGGTGATCGCCGAGGTGCGCGGAAAGTTGGAGGCATCCGATGCCGCCATCGTGACCGAGTACCGCGGTATGTCGGTTGCGGCTCTCGCCCAACTTCGCCGTGAACTGCGCAACGCCGGAGCCGAGTACAAGGTGTACAAGAACACCCTCGCTCGTTTCGCCGTGCGCGAAGCCGGATTCGAGGGACTCGAAGAGTTCCTCGTCGGTCCGACGGCCATCGCGTTCGTGAAGGGTGATGCTGCAGCAGCAGCAAAGGCTCTTCGCGACCAGGCCAAGACCAATCCGCTTCTCGTCGTGAAGGGCGGCGTCGTCGGTTCGACGACCTTGGGCAAGCGTGAACTCGACGTTCTCGCCGACCTGCCGTCGCGCGAAGTGCTTCTCGCACAGTTCGCCGGCGCACTGCAGGCTCCGCTCGTCAAGACCGCGGGTCTCCTGCAGGCCCTGCCGCGCAACATGGCGTACGGCCTCAAGGCACTCATCGATCAGAAGGAAGCTGCCTAGCAGCTTCCAAGACAAGGAAGCTGCCTAGCAGCTTCCAGAACAAAGCCGCGTAACGGCTTCCGTATTCATTCAAGAAAATCGCAACAAGCAACAACACTCACAAAGGAGAAAGAGCAATGGCTCTCAGCAAGGAAGAAATCCTCGACGGCATCTCGGCCCTCACGGTCATCGAATTGAAGGAACTGCTCGACGCGTTCGAAGAGCGCTTCGGCGTCACCGCTGCCGCCCCCGTGGCGGTTGCCGCGGTCGCCGGTGCACCTGCCGGTGGGGCACCCGCCGGTGGTGGCGACGACGAGAAGGACGAGTTCGACGTCATCCTCGCCGACGGTGGCGCCCAGAAGATCCAGGTCATCAAGGTCGTGCGCGAGCTCACCAGCCTGGGCCTGAAGGAAGCCAAGGACCTGGTCGACGGCGCACCGAAGCCCGTCCTCGAGAAGGTCTCGAAGGACGACGCGGCCAAGGCCAAGGCCAAGCTCGAGGAAGCCGGCGCTTCCGTCGAAGTCAAGTAATCCGCGACAAACGCACAAACTCGGCATTTCGCCGGGCGGAGTAGGCAGGCGGCCCCGGGGGAGACCCCGGGGCCGCCCCATTTTCCCGGCTGGTGCTTGACAGTCGGGGGCGTCCGCCTTACCTTTCTCCGCAATTCGGCGGACCCCGGGATTCCGGGGGCCAATTTCCGTGCGCCGTTGTCCGATTTTCGGACCCAGCGGTAGCCTTGTCGGTTGCCGTGCGTTGCCCCCGTTGCCTCTCCGTGAGTCTTTGGGGTCCCTGCACGCCCTCGCCCGCGCCCGCACCCAGGAGTCAATCGTGACGTCACGCCCGTTGTCCCGCGACCGTTATTCATTCGCAAACCTGGTCGAGCCGCTCGAGCTTCCCGATCTCATCGCAATCCAACGCGAGAGCTTCGAGTGGTTCATGCGTCAGGGTCTCGCCGAGGCGTTCTCCGACATCTCGCCGATCAAGGACTTCAGCGGCAACATGCAACTCGAACTCGAGTTCGACCCGACTGACGAGGATCTCTGTCCGCCGCCGAAGTTCACGATGGAAGAGTGCCGCGAGCGCGACATGTCGTACTCGTCATCGATCTTCGTGCGTGCGCGCTTCCTTCGCGCCGACACCGGTGAAATCAAGGAGCAGGTCGTCTTCATGGGCGACTTCCCGAAGATGACCGACAAGGGCACGTTCATCATCAACGGCACCGAGCGCGTCGTCGTCTCGCAGCTCGTGCGTTCACCCGGTGTCATCTTCGAACCGGGCGAGCGGTTCCGTCTGCGCAACCTGTCGAAGCACCAGTTGGTCAAGGGCACCATCCACCCGTATCGCGGTGAGTGGCTCGAGTTCGACGTCGAACAAAAGCCCGGCAAGGACGTCACGGCAGGCACGCGCGTTGCGCGCAAGCGTCGCCTCGGCATCTTCACGCTGCTCCGCGCGCTCGGCTACGACGAAGAAAACTTCCCCGGCTTCCTCGACAGGTTCGTCTCTTACTTCGACTTCCTCGAAGGTCAGTGGGAAAAAGAGCGTCACATCGCGCCCACGCGTGACGAAGCGCTCGTCGAGATCTACAAGCGCGCGCGTCCCGGTGAGCCGCCGACGCTCGAGTCCGCGCGCGTCTACTTCGAGAACGCCTTCTTCGAGTCGCGTCGCTACGACCTCTCCCGCGTCGGTCGCTACAAGTTGAACCGCAAGCTCGGCGCCGAACTGCAGAAGATCAAGACCATCTTCAAGCTCTCCGACGACCAGCTCGACCTGCCCACCGACGACCAGCCCGTGCTGTCGAAGTGCGAGGTCCTCGCGACCATCTCGTACATGCTCCACCTCGTCAAGCAAGAGCCGGGTTACCGCCTCGACGACCAGGACCACTTCGCCAACCGCCGCATCCGCTCGGTCGGTGAGCTCATTCAGAACCAGGTGCGCATTGGTCTGTCGCGCATGGAGCGCGTCGTGCGCGAGCGCATGACCACGCAAGACGCCGAAGCCATCACGCCCCAGACCCTCATCAACATTCGTCCGGTCGTGGCCGCGATCAAGGAGTTCTTCGGAACTTCGCAGTTGTCGCAGTTCATGGATCAGGTCAACCCGCTGTCGGGTCTCACGCACCGTCGCCGCC
>CAYFNP010000217.1:0-3182 GCA_964344425.1 uncultured Bifidobacterium sp.
CGGCCATCCGCGATCTCAAGCTGATGGATCTACTCGACTCGTTCTGAACGAGTCGGGATCGGTCCGCCCGGCATCGGCCGGACGGACCGACACATCACGACTTCTTCGAACCCTTCTTCGCACCCTTCTTGGTGCTTGCCTTCGAGCCCTTCTTGGATCCCTTCTTCGAACCCTTCTTGGAGCCCTTCTTCGAACCCTTGTTGGCGCTCGCCTTCGAGCCCTTCTTGGATCCGGCAGTTTGAACCTGGGTCGCCTTGCCACCCTTGCTCGATGCGGCGGACGCGGACGTTGCGCCGAGGCCACCTACGAGGAGGACCGTCGAGACGGCTGCACCCGCAATCTTCTTCATCTTCGCCATGTTGTTCACTTCCCTTTTTGTCATGCGCGTCTCTCTGCACGCCAAGTTGTCACACCAGGAGGGGTTGCCCCCGCAAATATTGTGACGCATCGGCCTTGAGGGGTCGTCCAGAAAACCTTGAGATTTCCTTCCGAGGCCCTGACCTCCCGTCTTCAGGAAATCCCAAGGTTCGGGTGCAAATGTGGTGGGGATGGTCGTCGGTACGCGCGCGCGAGTCCTGATCGTGGACGACGAAGAGAACATCTCGTTCCTTCTCTCCGCTGCGTGGCGGGGCATGGGCTACGAGGTCGACGTCGCCGGCAGTGGGCACGAAGCCCTCAGTCTGGCCGCGTCACGTCCGCCGGACATCGTCGTACTCGACGTCTCGCTTCCCGACTTCGACGGGTTCGAAGTTCTGCGTCGACTTCGCCTCGCCGGCAACAAGGTGCCCGTCATTTTTCTCACGGCACGGGGTGATACCGACGACCGCGTTCGTGGTCTGATCGAGGGCGCCGACGACTACCTCGCCAAGCCCTTCTCTCTCGAGGAACTTTCGGCCCGCGTCGTCGCCTGCCTGCGTCGAGTCGGGCATCTGACCGTTGACTCCCGACACACCATCGCCGACCTCATTGTCGACGACGACGCCCACCGGGTCTGGCGCGGAACCACCGAGATCCACTTGACCGCGACCGAATACAAGCTTCTGCTCTGCCTCGTGACAAACGTCGGCCGTGTCGTCTCGCGCGCACAGATACTCGAGCACGTCTGGCAGTACGACTTCGACGGCGACTCTTCCATCGTCGAATCGTTCATCAGCAACCTCCGGAAAAAGGTCGACCGCACCGACCCGAAGTTGATCCACACAATTCGTGGCATCGGCTACAGCCTCAGGGTTGGATGATGTCGCTTCGAACCCGCGTTCTCACCGTCTTCGTCTTGATTGGCATCGCAATCGTTTTCGGAGCCGCATTCACCGCGCACAGCCAAAGGGCTCACCTCGTCGATGCGATCGACGCGCGCATCATTCGCATGGCGGAAACACCGAAGTTCATCGACAAGCGTGCATCGACGAACCGGGTGGGCAAGCCGGCCGGAGCAGGTTTGTCCGACACCTATCTCGGCATCACGGATTCGCCGGGGGGCGAATTGAGAACCCTCTCCAGCCCCGACGACAACGCCGACTTCATCCCCGACACGCAAGCACTTGAACCCGGCGCGCGGCCCCGTACCGTCAACCTGCTCGCCGGCACGGGTTCAAGCGCACGCGCCGCATCGGTTGAGCTCGAGTCAGGTTCGCTGGGCGTCATCGCGATTCCCCTGACGGCAGCGGATGTCGCTACTCGTCAATTGCGCACGACCCTCGTCATCGTTGTGGTCGGAATACTTCTTGGGCTCGCTCTGCTTGCGTGGTGGATTCTTCGTCTCGGGATCCGCCCCATGCGCGAGCTCACCGCAGCTGCGACGGAAGTCTCGCGTGGACAATCACCCGATGTTTCGTCGGTGATCGAGCCGTCGCGCGAGGCAAGCAACCTCAAGTCCGCGGTCAACGACCTGATTTCTGCGACGCGCGCGAACGAGGCGAGGATGCGTCAATTCGTACAGGATGCTTCGCACGAATTGCGCACTCCCCTGACGACGCTGCGTGGTTACGCATCCCATGCTTCGACCGACCCAAGGAACATCGACATCGTCACCGACGCACTCGCCAGAATCAACGAGGAGTCGCTGCGGATGTCCCGGCTGGTCGATGATCTGCTCACGCTCGCTCGATCAGACGAGCCCGGCGTTCACTCCACCGCGGATTTCGATCTCGCACGCCTCGTTCACGACGTCGCGGCCGACCTTCGGGTCGTGCAACCCGACCGTCGAATCTCCGTCGACGCACCCGAGACTGCACAGGTGAGCGCAGACAAGGCCCTCGTCACTCAGGCCATCCTCGCGATCACCAGTAACGCAATCCGTCACACGCCCGTCGACTCTGCATTGACGCTCAGTCTCGCGATTTCCGGCGACCACGCAACGGTGACTGTCGTCGACGAGGGACCCGGAATTCCGAGCGATGAACAGCCCCGGCTGTTCGACCGGTTCTACCGCGGCGCATCCGGCAAGTCCGGGTCGGGACTCGGTCTCGCAATCTTCGCATCGATCATTGAAAAACATGCCGGCACGTACGGCGTCGAGTCGTCCCCCGAGAGGGGAAGCCGATTCTGGTTCACAATTCCGACCCGCGCCGGAACGGGTTCGGGACGCGAGTAATCAGGCGGTGCGGTCGGCTGACTTGTCGAGGCGCGCGTTGGTGTACTTCGGGCCACCGACCCAGCCGCACATCTGCGGGTCGCACTCGTACATCTCGCCCTCGAGATGGCGACCGTCGATGGCGAAGATGCCCCAGACGCCGTCCTTGCTGACCTTCAGGTTTCCCTTGCCGTCCTTCTCGTACAGCTTGCCGTCGAGCGGATGAACGATTCCCCACATGATCAGACCCCCAACCACTGGTCGAGAAGCATGTGGAACCAGCGGATCTTCGACTCTTGGTAGTTGGCCAGCGTGACGCCGGGCTTCACCGATGTTTCGCAACCGATCTGCACGCGCTCCATGTTGTAGACGTCCTGGTCGAAGACCTTGCCGAGGCTGGCGAGAACTTCGGCGCTGGACCACGGCTCGTCGAAGTCGAGCACCTGCATCGGCGCCGGTGCGGGACGCTCGCCCTGGAACGGCGAGAGGAAGAAGCACTCCATCAGCGATTCCTTGTGGTTGTCGCCGAGCGGACGGAATCGGTAGACGATGCGATTGAACGCGCCCCACGGGTGCAGGTTCGGGAACACCGTGTAGTCGATTGCGTCGA
>CAYFNP010000218.1:0-3177 GCA_964344425.1 uncultured Bifidobacterium sp.
TTCGTGGCGTTCGCGCTGATCGGGACCCATCTGAATCTCGCGTTCCACCATCGCGAGAACGTTTGCCGCCACGCGTGCGTGGAACTGCATCGCCCCCGACACCGACGGCATCACCTGCGACTCGAGCCACTCACGTACGGCCTCGACGAGCTGGGCCGATGTGGGCGGATCGTGCGGTGCGGTCATCGCGTGCTTCCGATCAACTCGCGGATGGTCATCAACGCGTCGTATTCGTTCTCGCAGACACGCCGACCGATGGCGGCCAGTTCGTGGCTGCGCGTGACACCGTTCAGGTGGTAGGCCGCCTGCGAAATGCACATCAGCCCCCACTTCACCGTGCCGAGGAGTTCCCACCAGCGCAGATCGCGTTCCGAAATCCGTCGACCCGACTCGGCCTGGTACGCGTCGAGCAAGGCCGCGTACGACCCGACCCCCGCGACCGGCGAGGAACCGCCGAAACGCCACGCGCGAACACACACCCAACCCAGGTCCTCGGCGGGGTCACCAATGTGGGCGAGCTCCCAGTCGAGCACCGCGCGAAGTCCATCGCCACCGACGATCACGTTGCCGAGTCGAAAATCGCCGTGCACCAGACACTGCGGGTTCGCCGCGGGACGGTTTGCCTCGAGCCATCGGAATGCAATCTCGAACGCCGGGTGGTGCTGACCAGACTCGTCCATGAGTTGGCGGTACTTCCCAACCTGGTCCTCGCCGTCGAGACCCTCGATGCCGACGTGATCGATGCGGTGGATCTGCGCCATCGCGCGGCCGATCTGGCCGGCAAGTACCGGTCGCGCCGCGGCAAAGGAATCGTCGCGCAGGATCTTGCGCGCAATCGTCTCGCCCTCGACCGCGCGCATCACCATGAAGGGTTCGCCCAACGGGTTCTCCCCCGACAATCCGCGGGAACTCGTCACCACCTCGGCCACGGGCACACCCGTGCCGTGCGCGGCCTCGAGCACCGCGATTTCGACGTGCATGTCACGAGGTGAGCCGGTGCGTTGGCGTTGCAGGATGAAAGCGTCGGAGCCGACGCGAAAGCGCCACGTCTCGCGCGATGCTCCGCCCGTCAGGCGTTCGACCGACGACACCGATCCGACGACACCTGCTGCGCTCATCACGGATTCAAGTGCGGAGTGCAGCGCGTCGTTCGCGGAGTCGGCCACGTCAGCACGTTACCCTTGCCGACGCGTGGCATCCGCTCTCGAACTCCGCAACGTTTCGCTCCGGCGGGGCACGACGGTCATCCTCGACGCGGTGAACTGGTCGGTCGAATCGGGCCAGCATTGGATCGTGCTCGGTGCGAATGGTTCGGGAAAGACGTCTCTGCTGCGCATCGCCTCGTTGTATCTGCACCCCAGTGACGGCGACGTCATCGTCACCGGCCAGCGCCTTGGCGAAACCGATGTCCGGTCGTTGCGCAAACGGGTTGCCTACAGTTCGGCCGCGTTCGCGTCGGAGATTCGACCCCAACTCACGGCCGCCGAGGTGGTGATGACCGCAAAGAATGCGGCCCTCGAACCGTGGTGGCACACCTACGACGCCGCCGACCGCGAGCGCGCCGTCGCGTGCCTCGCGCGCCTCGGCGTCGCACACCTGGCAGACCGCGAAATCGCCACGCTGTCATCGGGCGAACAACAACGGGTGTTCCTCGCACGCACGCGCATGAACGAACCCGCAGTCGTACTGCTCGACGAGCCCAGCGGGCGCCTCGATCTTGGCGGTCGTGAACAACTGGTCGCGACCATCGATGAATCGATTGCAAGCGATCGCCAACTCGCCACCGTCATCGTGACGCACCACGTCGACGAGATTCCGAGCAGTGCCACGCACCTTCTGGCCCTGAAGTCCGGGCACGTCGTCGCGACGGGGCCAATCAATGAAACCCTGACCGACGACCTGCTGAGTCACACCTTCGATTGGTCGCTGCGGGTCGAGAAGTTGGCGAACGGCCGGTTCAGCGCGCGGTCCCGGTGACGAGCGCGCTCAGATTCTCGCGACCACGCTCGATGTGATCGGCGAGAACGCGCTCGAGAATTCCGCCGGTCCACAATCCACCGCCGTAGAACAGCTCGACACGCATCACCACGGTCTCGCCCTTTTCGACCATCGTTACGGTCATCCGCCACGGGGCGTGCTCGCGACCGTCGTTCTCGCGACGTTCGAAAACGATGAGCTGCGGCGAATCCGTCGTTCGCTCCATCCTGAGGCGCTTCGACCTCGCGAACGGCCCAACGCGAGCGCGTAGTTCAACGTCCCACGCGCCGGGTCCCGCCACGGTCGCGCGGTGCACGAGGGGCATCCACTTCGGGTATTCACCCAGATCAACGACGTACGGGCGCAGGCGTGTCAACGACACCGGCGCTTCGAGTGTTGCTTCGGTACGCACGTCGGTGGCGTCCTATCGCCGCTCGCGGCGGTCCTTTGCGCCGAAGGCACGGGCAAGCAACCCGCCCCTCGCGGGCTCATCCGCGTTCGCATCGTCGGATTCAGCCGCATCGTCGAGAAACCTTGGCGACCACGGCATCGCCTGCGTTTCGTCAAGACCGTCACCATCGGCGGCGGCAACATCAACGACTTCGTCATTGGGCACGGCGAACAGTTCGACCGGCTCCGGTGCCAGAGCACGCGTTGCGCGCGGTTTGCCTGCGGACACGGGCGATACCGGCGGGTCGTTCGTCGGCGGTGCAACGAACAACCGTGGAACCGCTTCGCGACGGTCGTCGACATGCCAGCCACGCGGCACGACAAGCGCATCGGCATGTCGCCGGCACAGGATTCCCGACCCGTACGGGCGGGCCTTGTCGTCGGGCTCGAACGGACTCAGCCACACCATCAAGTCGACGGTGTCGAAGCCATACGTGACGGTGGCCGCCGCGGAACATCCGGGGCGTTCGCACAGACGGGGCACGCATCAAAAACTAGCCAACCCACGGCCAACCACACCGTCAATCGGCGCGTACAACTGTGGGCGATACCGGGCTCGAACCGATGACCTCCACGGTGTGAACGTGGCGCTCTGCCAACTGAGCTAATCGCCCCTTACGGGTGCGCCCGAAGGCTATCGGTTCAGCCGCCTGATTCGCCCGCTGCCCGAACCGCGTCGACCACACACGCCCGGCCCATTCCCTGTCGGTCGAGGAACGCATCGGTGTCGCTCGGACACGCCGCGTCGAA
>CAYFNP010000219.1:0-3161 GCA_964344425.1 uncultured Bifidobacterium sp.
TGAAGGCTACGAAGTTCCTTGCGCAGGGAGAACATCTCGCGGAGGATCTTGCGGATCACCGAGGGCGAACTGAGGGTCGACACGCCGCGGGTCCGCGGGAAGTAGTCGACCCCGAACTGGATGACGCTCTTGCCCAACTTCCGCGCCCGGATGACGAGCTCGGCGTCGATGAACGACCCTTCGCTCTTCAGTTCGATTTCGCGGAAGAGCGACCCGCGACACAACTTGAAGGCAAAGTTGATGTCGCGCATCTTCACACCGAACAACACACGGACCAAACCGTTGTAGAAGGCCGAGTACACGGTGCGGACGTATCCCTCGCCGGTGCGGTCGAAACGGTAGGCCGACACGATGTCGGCCTCGTAGTAGCGCATCAGGCGCACGGCCTTGCGCGCCTCGAGCATGTCGAAGGGCAGGTCGGCATCGGTGTACAGGATGAGGTCACCAGTGGAGTTGGCAAAGCCGGTCTTCATCGAACCACCGAGTTTGCGGTTGACCGGATGGTGGACGACCCGCACCCGCGGATCGGCGGCCGCAAAACCGTCGGCAAGTTGTGGCGTCGAGTCGGTCGATGCATCGTCGACGATCAGCAATTCGTAGGTTTCGATCTCGCCCATTCGAACGAGTTCCTCGCAAAGTTCCCTGCCGGCCGAGAGCGCGCGCTCGATGTAGGCCTCTTCATTCCACATCGGGAAGAAGACGGACAATTTCGAGAAATGCGCCGACGCCATGCGGTGGTGAGGCTAGTGCCCGTATCATCGGCACGGATGTCGCCCGTCTGGTCCCGAGTTCTCGCAGCAACGTGGGTACTCGTCGCGGTCGCGCACGGTTTCGTCTCCGTCGCAAGCCGCAGGACCGGCAAGCCACTGTGGTGGGTCGACAATGCGGGGTTCGCCGATTCGGCCACGCCGGCCATCGGCGCCGCAATCGTCTTTGCGCTGATGCTCTTCGGCTTCGTCATCGCCCTGCGCCGTTCGCGGAACGCGGCCCCGTGGTCAGCGGTCGTTGCAATTCTTCTCGTGGCCTCGGCCCTCGTTGATCTCTCCACCGCGCCGGGCGCGGCATATGCGGCGGGTGCCGCCTCGGTGGCGGGCCTTTTTGCGTCGATCGCGGCTCTGGCGGGACGGACGCAGCAGAACTAATCTCAGGACCACCAACGCGTTCGAGCATTCGGGGGAACGACAGTGCGCGGTATCAAACATCCGTTGTCGGGTGCGGTCTACGACCTCACCGAAGCAGGAACCATCCTCGTCCAGAAGGACGGCCAAACGGGAGAGTTCACCAAGGACGGCGTCTACCTGAACGGTGACGTCAAGCAGTGCGACCCACACCTGTGTGTCTGGATCGGTGGCCGTCAGATCACGGTCGACCCCAACATGGCCCGCAACCAACGAGCACAGGCGGCCAAGCGCGCCTCGGAACCAACGAAGGAGAAAACGAAATGACGATGACGTCTCCCGCTCCCGGCGAAGCCCGCTCGCCCGGTCTGTCGTACCAGGACCTGCACAAGAAGGACTCGCGGCCCGTCCCCGAGGTCTTGCGGTGGGTCAACTGGGAGTTCATGGGCGACGCCGACCTTCCCGTCGCCGCCTACACCAGCCGCGAGTGGCACGAACTCGAGAAGGAAAAGGTGTGGAAGCGCGTATGGCAGATGGCCTGCCGTGAAGAAGACGTGCCGAACGTCGGCGACACACTGCGCTACGACATCTGCGAGAGCTCGATCCTCGTCGTGCGGACGGCCCCGAACGAGATCAAGGCGTTCCACAACGTCTGCCTGCACCGCGGGCGACTGCTGCGCGAGTTCGACGGCCCGGCCAACGAACTGCGTTGTCCGTTCCACGGGTTTTGTTGGAACCTCGACGGCTCGCTGAAGCAGGTGCCCTGCGAGTGGGACTTCCCCCACGTCAACAAGGACGAGTGGGACCTGCCCGCGGTCAAGGTCGGCACGTGGGGCGGGTTCGTCTTCATCAACATGGACCCGAACTGCGAATCGTTCGAATCGTTCCTCGGCGACTTTCCCTGGCACTTCGAGCGGTGGCCGCTCGAAAAGCGCTACAAGAGCGTCCACGTCGCCAAGATCTTCCCGACCAACTGGAAGGTCGTGCAGGAAGCCTTCAGCGAGGCGTTCCACGTCGTCGCGACGCACCCGCAGTTGTTGTCGAGCATCGGTGATGCGAACTCGCAGTACGACTGGAAGGGCAACTACTCCCGGGCGATCACACCCAACGGAACGCCGAGCCCGCACATCAAGTACGTACCGACCGAGCAGGAAATGTTCGACGCGGTCGCCGACAAGCGACTCGACGAGGAGCCGTCGGTGGTTCTTCCCGAGGGCGTGAGCGCGCGGCAGATGTTCGGCAACGGTGGACGCGTGACGATGCGCGACGTCTACGGCGACAAAGCCGACGACTTCTGCGATGCCGAGTTCAGCGACAGCATCTATTACACGCTCTTCCCGAACTTCCACCCGTGGGGTGCGTTCAATCGCATCTGCTATCGCTTCCGGCCGTACGAGGACCGTCACGACATGTCGATCATGGAGTGCATGTACCTCGAGCCCTACGACGAATCGAAGCCCAAGCCGGCAGCGGTTCCGATTCACTGGCTGGGCGTCGACGACGACTGGGCCGATGCCCCGGAACTCGGCAACCTCGCGCGCGTCTTCAACCAGGACACGTTCAACCTGCCCAAGGTGCAGCGGGGCCTGCGCGCGATGACGAAGCCCGGTGTCACGCTGGCGAACTATCAGGAGACCAAGATTCGCCACGTGCACATGCTCATGAACAAGTGGTTCCAGAAGCCCTGACCCCGACCAGCGCGAATTGAGCACCTGAACCGCCGCGTGCGGTCGGTACCGTATTCGCCATGTCCCAGGCGTCGCGCAGCAAGGTCCTCACGTCACTTCCCTCCGGGGAACGTGTCGGCATCGCCTTCTCCGGTGGCCTCGACACCTCGGCTGCCGTCGCATGGATGCGCGAACGCGGTGCGTTGCCCTACTGCTACACCGCCGACCTCGGCCAGCCCGACGAGCCCGAACTCGACCAGATCCCCAGCCGGGCCCTGCAATACGGCGCCGAGGCAGCACGCCTCGTCGACTGCCGCGAGGAACTCGTCCGCGAGGGTCTCATCGCCCTGCAGTGCGGCGCGTTCCACATCACCAC
>CAYFNP010000220.1:0-3161 GCA_964344425.1 uncultured Bifidobacterium sp.
TCGTCGAACCGTCTTTCTCAGGGATGACCACCACGCTGCAGCGAGCCGCGAGAAACTCGGGTACTTCTCGCGCATCAAGTCCGTCGCATCAGCGGGAAGCGGTTGGTCGTTCGTCGGCACCAGCGGCGAAGCGCCCTCGATCGGGTCGACCCACTCGAGACGCATCGACTCGATCACGTCGCGCAGGTCGGGTCCGTATCCCTCGTGATGCGCGGACGTTTGGTGACGCAGGAAACCATGAAGGTCGGCAAACGATTCGAGGCAGTAATACGTACGCGGGTCGGCCCCGCGCCAGAACTCATACCGACGAACGTCGTCCTCGTCGGTATGTGTCCGTTCCCACATCGCACGCGCGAGCTCCTCGAAGCGCGCTTCGGACCCCTCTTTGATGGTGATGTGCGCGAGCAGCGTCGCCATGTGTCCCCCCAGACGGCTTCCCCTGACGAAACCCTAGACAACCCCGCACGGGGCGATTCAGGCGAAGCGATTCAGCGCTGTTCAGAGAGCACGCGGAAGACTTCGCCGATTGCGTGGTTCGCCTCGAGCGGATGGCGAAACGAACGGCTGAAGTCGACCTTGTAGGTGTTGCGCCGGCCGACATGGGTCCGCGCGACGTAGCCGTCGGCCACCAGGTCCTGGACGATCTTGTGCGCCGCACGCTCGCCGATTCCCACTCGGTCGGCAATGTCCGCGATGCGGATGTCGGGGTTCTGGGCGATGCAGACGAGCACGTGGCCGTGGTTGGTGAGAAAGGTCCACGGCCGTCGGGCGGCCCCGTCGGGCCCTGCCAGAGAAGGCTTTTCGGGGGTTTTTGGCATGCCGTGATGTTACGAGATGTCGGGTTTCCCATAACTTGACTTCTGATTCATGTTCTTTATATCATGTATTGCAATACCTGTTTCTAATTACATCGCTCGAATTCCCCAGAACGGAAAGGACGACCATGCCCATCAAGGAAGTCGACATCGTCGTGAAGGACGACGGCAGCGCCGAGGACTTGGAATACCGCATCAACCACATCCTCGGTGGTTTCCCGCTCGAACTCACGAACATCAGCCACGCCGGTGGCTTCGACTGGCGCTGCAGGTTCACCGCCCGCGAAGGCCTCGACATCGGCTTCCGCAAGGTCGTCGAGATGCAGAGCCTTCTCGCCGGCGAACTGGACATCCGTCTCGTCGAACGGGTCAGCGGACCCGCCGTGGCGAGGGTCTGACGACCTCTCGGGCGCAAGGCCCGATTCCCCCCAACCCACCATCGCAACAACCCCACCAGAAAACCTCATCGAAAGGAACAAGTAGTGAGCAAGAAGAAGGTAACGGTCATCCCCGGCGACGGTATCGGACCGGAGTGCGTGAACTCCGCAGTCGACATCATCAACGCGACCGGGGTCCAAATCGACTGGATCGAACGCCATGCCGGAGAGCGCGTGTTCGCCCAGGGCATCGCATCGGGCGTTCCGCAGGACACGATCGATTCGATCAACGAGACGCGACTCGTGTTGAAGGGACCACTCGGCACTCCGATCGGCTACGGCGAAAAGTCGGCCAACGTCACGTTGCGCAAACTCTTCGAGACGTTCGCCAATATCCGGCCCGTGCGTGAACTGCCCGGCGTCGCCACCCCCTACTCGGGCCGCAACCTCGACCTCGTTGTCGTGCGCGAGAACGTCGAAGACCTCTACGCCGGTATCGAGCACATGCAGACTCCCGACGTCGCGCAGTGTCTGAAGCTGATCAGCGCGAAGGGCTCCGAGAAAATCATCCGTCTCGCTTTCGAGTTCGCACGTTCCGAGGGTCGCAAGTCGGTCGCCTGCGCGACGAAGTCGAACATCATGAAGATGACCGAGGGCGAGCTGAAGCGCACGTTCGAGCGCATCGCCCCCGAATACCCCGACATCGAGTCGTGGCACGTCATCATCGACAACTGCGCGCATCAGTTGGTCAAGAAGCCTGCCCAGTTCGACGTCATCGTGACGACGAACATGAACGGTGACATCATCAGCGACCTCACTTCGGCACTTGTCGGCGGTCTCGGCTTCGCCCCTTCGGCGAACCTCGGCAGCGGCATCGCGATCTTCGAGGCCGTGCACGGCTCGGCACCGAAGTACGCGGGCAAGAACGTCATCAATCCGACCGCCGTCGTTCTGTCCGGCGTCATGATGCTGAAGTACATGGGCGAGTTCGAGGCCGCCGAAGCCGTCGAACACGCCGTCCTCACAACACTCGAGCAGGGCAACCTGACAGGTGACGTCGTGGGATACGACAAGGGTGTCTCGACCTCGGATTACACGAAGAAGGTCATCGCGAACCTCGGCAAGCACTCGGCCGCATGGAACGTCCGCAAGGCCAAGCCGATCCAGTTCCCGACCGTCAGCCGCAACCAGGTGTTCCGCCGCGCGAACACGAAGGAAATCGTCGGTGGCGACATCTTCGTCGAGAGCGGACTGCCGCCGGCAGAGCTCGGGCCCTCGCTCGAGATCCTGGCAGCGGATTCGCCGCTGCGCCTGAAGATGATCTCGAACCGCGGCACCAAGGTGTACCCCGACGGCAACTCGAACATCGACTGCGTCAGCCACCATCGCTGCCGTTTCGTTCACCGCGACGGTCTGTCGGTTTCGTTCGCTGACGTGCTGAACCTCGCACGCAAGATCAACGAGACCCACGAGGTGTGCCACATCGAACGCCTCCTGCGGATCGACGGTGCCGATGGATTCACGAAAGCCCAGGGCGAGGATTGAGGTCCTGCCGTCGGACCGACACCCGTATGTCGGCCTGACGGCGGGCTTCGCCACGAAGCACCGCAAGGTGCCGCTGGTTCAGCCCGACTTTCACGCGACGTTGTCGATGGAAATCCTCGAAGTTCCCTTCGACACCGACACGTTGGGCACGTTCTCGGGCGAAACCCCTCGCCCGGGAACGGCCCTCGAGACGGCATACGCAAAGGCACGTATCGCGGCGGACGCGAACGAAAACGGACTCGGGCTCGGCTCGGAGGGCACGATCGGACCGTCGGCCTCGATTCCCTTCGTCATATCGGACGTCGAAATCGTCGCATTCGTCGACGATCGCCGCGGTCTGCGCGTCGCAGAACACGCCGTCAGTCACGACATCCGAACGATCGCGCTGACGGTCGAACCTCACGCGGAGTTCCGCTCGAAACTG
>CAYFNP010000221.1:0-3151 GCA_964344425.1 uncultured Bifidobacterium sp.
ACGCCCCGCTCTTCGGCGAGAGGACGCCACATCTCGAGTCGTTCGTCGACCACGTCGTGCAGGTCGACCGCAATGATCGCCCCCGGCGCGTCGGTGCGGGCGAGGGCAAGAAGTTGTTCGACCAGACGGGACAGGCGTTCCAGTTCGCCCACCGCCGCTTCGAGGTCCTCCGTCACCGATGCATCGGCACCCGTCGGATGGTCGCTCACCGTCACCAACGCCTGTTCAACGCGCAGGCGCAATGCCGTGAGTGGTGTGCGGAGCTGATGCGACGCGTCGCCCGCGAAGCGTCGTTGCTCGGCGAGCATCGCTTCGACGCGCGCGGCCATGTCGTTGAACGATGCAGCGAGTTGACGGACCTCGGATGGCCCTTCGACTGTCGCGCGCGCGGTCAGGTCACCCGACGCGATGGTGTCGCTCTGCGCCCGCAGGCGCCGCAAGGGACGTACGACGCTCGTCGCGATGACGAACGAAGCGAAGAACGCGAGCGACAGTGAAATCACCGAAAGAAGAAGGAGTCCGCGAAGGCGACCTGCAACACGATCGTCGACCACCGACTTCGGATACGTGAGGCGAACGGCGCCGATGACCGAATCGGTGGTGAGCACCGGAATCGACGAGTACACAAGGTCCTGGCCGAGGGTCTCGCTGCGGCGCGTACCGACGGTCGAGTTGCCGAGCAGCGCCGAGGCGATCTCGGGGCGGTTCAGGTACGAACGACCGGCCGTGATGGTCGAATCGGTCGCCGCAACGACGCCGCCACTTTCGTCGACGATGACGACGGACGCCGTCGAGGATTCGTTGTAGTTCGCGACGATCGCAGCCAGCGTGATTCCCGAGGCAGTTTGCGCGGTTGCCGGATCAGGCGAAGCAAGCAGCCGTTGCGCCTTGGCGGCCAGCGTCGAGGCGTCGCGTTCGAGTGCGGTGACGACACGATCACGCTCGACCCTCTGCAAATGACTGCGCAGAGGAACGTCGTGGACGACCAGGATCAGCGCGACGATACCGAGAACGGCGAGTACGAGCCGTCGTCTCACTGCCGCGGCACCCGCAGACGGAAGCCCACGCCACGAACGGCTTCGATCCAGTCCTGATTGCCGAGTTTCTTGCGCAGTGCCGCGATGTGTGCGTCGAGGGTCTTGGTTGGCCCGTACCACTCGGTGTCCCACACCCGCTCGAGAATGTCGTGACGTCGGTGCACGACGTCGGGTTCGGCCGCGAGGAACGCGAGCAGGTCGAACTCCTTCGGCGTCAGAGCCATCGCAGTGCCGGCGACAGTTGCCTCGCGCGTGCGTTCGTTGATGACGAGATCCCCGACGGTGACTGTGCCGGTATCGGCCGCCTCGTCGAGTCCGCTGCGTCGAAGCACGGCGCGGATTCGCGCGATGAGCTCGCGCATGCCGAAGGGTTTCACCACGTAGTCGTCGGCGCCGATCTCGAGACCGACGACGCGATCGAGTTCGTCGCTGCGTGCGGTGACGATGATGACGGGCACCTTGCTCTTGGCACGAATGTCGCGGCAGACGTCGAGACCGTCACCATCAGGCAAGCCGAGATCGAGCAAGACGAAGTCATACCCCTCGGCGGCACGCGCGCCGCCTGCGGTCTCGACGTGTTCGACCTCGAAACCGGCATCGCCGAGACCCCGACGCACCACCGCGGCGATGGACGGGTCGTCTTCGACGAGAAGCACCTTCACCGTTCCAGTTTCGCCGATGCAGGTCGACCAACACCGCGATCGCGAAAATTGGACGTTTCTTGGATTTCCGCTGGACGGGTCTTTGACTTCCGTTTCGTACCGTCATTCCCGTGAAGTCCGGTCTCGCCACCTCCCTTTCGCTCGTCGGAGTGCTCGCGACCGGCGGTGCCGCCCTCGTACTGAATTCCTCGATTCTCGACACGGCGTCGGCGACGAAGGGCTCGCCCGCGCTCGCGACCGTGGTTGGTCTCGAATCCGACCTCGGAACAAGCGCGGTTGGCGGCTCGGTCAGTGCAAGCGGTGCGGCCGCGATGATCACAGGCTCCGGCGCGGGAGAGGCGCCTCCCGCGCCGCCGAAGATGATCGAAACAGGCGACGAACGCCCGGTCGTTGCGCCTTCAACCACTCCGCCAGCCACACCAACCACGTCGGCCGCGCCGGTCGACAGACAGTTCAAGGTCGCAGACATTGCAACGGTCACGCTGACGATCACCGGCACACAACTCACCGTGAAGAGCGTCGTCTTTGTTTCCGGATCGGAGTGGAAGGTGACGAACCAGTCCAGCAACGACGGTGATGACGTACGTATCTCACTCGCATCGCCGACGAGCAGCACCGAATTCTCGGCACGCCTCGTCAACGGCCAGGTTGTCGCCGCGATCGGGTCGCCGTCGAGCGGAAACCTCATGCCGCCCCCTCCGCCCCGTCACGATGACGGCGAAGATCAGGACGACGACGGCGATGGACGTGACGGACGTGAGCACCGTGACGGACACGAACAACGCGAACATGAACGCGAGGACGACGACGACTGAAAGTCGCACGCGTCGCCCCTCGGTCCGACCAAGAATCGAAATACCGAAACAACAAGGGAGAAAACAATGCTGGCACTCGACAACATCGGCGGCGTCCCCGCCCACCCGTTGCTCGTTCACATACCGGTGGTGCTCATTCCGGTGGCACTGATCCTCGGCATCGCCGCGTGCTGGTCACGAATTCGCAAACCGATGATCGTCGCCGCCGCATGTGCCGCAGCAATCGGTGGAATCGGCGTGCTGCTCGCCGCCGGCTCGGGTGAAAGCTTGGAGAGCGGCGTGCGTTCTCAGGTCGACAAGGCGCTCCTTCGTGACCACACCGAGAAGGGCGACGCTGCGCAGGCTCCCGCCGTCATCTTCGGTGTCATCGCCGTCGGGGCCGCCGCCGAAGAGCTGTGGCGCCGTCGCCGCAATGGCGAGTCGAAGTTCCCGAAGTGGGTTCCCGCGGTTCTGCTCGGTGCGACCGTCGTCAGCGGAGTCGTTGCCACCACGTTCGTGTACGAGGCCGGACACACCGGCGCAAAGTCCGTCTGGCATGGCGTGAAGGCGTCGGGCGAAGGCGCAGGAAAGGCCGACCAAGGCGGCGACGACTAGTCTCCCCCGCGTGGGGGAACTGAACTTCCCGCGCATTCTGAAG
>CAYFNP010000222.1:0-3114 GCA_964344425.1 uncultured Bifidobacterium sp.
CATCGGGTCCATTGCCCCCGCACTTTGGTGAATATATTGTGACAACAGACACGTCGAACCCGACGTGATCAAAACCAAAAGAGGGGAACCCATGTCGACTCGAGCGACGAAGAAGTCGCGGTTGGTGAAATGGACCGGTGCAGCCTTGCTGTTCGGCTCCGTCGCCGCCACCGCGCCGGCAGCGGTGGTCAACGCCGCAAGCGCAAAGAACAACCTGATCATCGGAATCGCCGAGCCCAACGCAGGCTGGTGCACGCAGGACTCACCCGGCCTCGACCAGGTGGCCGCGAAGAACTCGGTGCTCGAGACGCTCACGATCGTGAACGACAAGGGCAAGATGGTGCCGAACACCGCCGAGAGCGTGACCATGGGTGCTGACGCAAAGACGTGGACCGTCAAGCTCCGCGCGGGCATCACCTACTCCGACGGTTCCGCGTTCGACGCCGAAAACGTCAAGAACAACATGTACGCGCAAGCCGGTCTCGGACTCGTCGTCTTCTCGCCGAAGGCTCAGCAGCCGTCACTGCCCGCCATCGCATGGACCGACCTCTTCGGAAGCTCGATCGACGAGTTGAAGGCCGGCTACGGCGCGGCGCTTGTCAACAAGGACTACTCGAAGATCCTCGCCGTCAAGGCAAAGGTCGACGCGGCGGTCGTCGTGAAGGACACCCTCACGATCGAGTTCAACCTGGCAACGCCTCGTCCGAACTTCCCGTTCCTCCTCTGGAACTTCGGTCGTTCGGCTCTGCTGTCGACCGCTTCGCTGAAGGACCCGAACTGCGGTCAAACAGCCGAAGCGACCGTCGGCACCGGACCATTCAAACTCCAGACCAAGGGAGCCGTGACCACAACGGCCGACACGATTCTGGTTGCTAACCCGAACTACTGGCGCAGCACCGCAAAGAACCCGCTGCCCAAGTCCGAGCAGGTGACCTTCCGCATCCTCGGTGACTCGGCCGCCAAGGTGGCAGCCGTCCGCACCAACGCGGTCGACATTGCCACCTTCGGCGCCGCCGAGGGAACTTCCATCAACTCGATGAAGAAGATGGGCAAGAAGGTCACGGTGTACGCCGGACCGATCGATGCTGCATGGACGTTCCACCTGAACACCAGCAAGGTGACCGCAACCGGTACCCCGTCGGGTTCGCCGTTCTGGAGCCAGAATGCCCGCGATGCATTCGCCTATGCGTTCGACTCGGCCACCTACGCGAAGGTGATGACCAAGGGCAACGGCAAGGAATCGAAGGCCATTGCGCCTCCGACCCACCCCTTCTACGTAGCGAACGATTCGAAGACGTTCAACTTGACCAAGGCCAAGGCCGCGGTCGAGGCCTACAAGAAGGAAGCCGGCGTCGACAAGATGGAATTCATCATGCCGCGCAACACCACCAGCGCGTCCGGTGAGAGCAGCCAGTTGATCTGCGACATGATGGGCAAAGCTGGCATCAGCTGCACCGTCGGTGCTCCGGTGTCATCGTCCGCGGTGATCTCCGGCGCGTTCGCTCTCACCAACCACGTCAGCTTCTTCCAGGTTATGTCGGGCTACTACGCAGACTTCTCGTTGCTGTTCGTCACGAAGACGCAGCTCGAAATGTCGGCTTTCCGCCTGACCAACCCGGCACTCGCGCAGTGCTTCACTGACGCGCGTGCGATTTCGACCAAGGCAGCATTCACGCCTTGTGTGAAGGAACTCGACAAGAACACCTACTGGGTGCCCGGGTACCTCGAAGGTGGATTCCTTGCGTGGAACAAGACCGCCCAAGGCGTCGGTGCAACGCCGCTGCCCGGTGGCGGCGCTCGTCCGCTCATCAACGGCTCCGGCTTCGACTTCGCTTCGGTGAAGAAGGTCAAGGGCTGATCGTCAACTGACGTCTCGTTACGAACAGAGGCGCGGCACCTTCGGGTGCCGCGCCTCTTCGTTTTGTCGGAACATTTTCTCTTTACGCACGCCTCATTTACGCGTGACGCAATTCTGATGTAGTGTCTTGCGCTGTGAGCGGGGGCACCACGAAGCCAGCGGGATCTGCTGCGCGCAAGGCGAAGAACGTTGCCTTTGTCGTCGGCAAGGCCCTTCTCGTGCTCGTGCTCGCCACGTTTGGCGTGACACTGCTCGTCCGCCTGATGCCCGGTGACCCGGCAACAACGCTGCTCCCCTACGGCACACCCGAGGAGCACGCACTTCTTCGCACGAGACTCGGTCTGGACGACAACATCTTCGTCTACTACGTCAAGTGGCTCGGACGATTCCTACGCGGTGACTTCGGGTACTTCTACACGGCGTCGAGCGCCGAGGGTGCGCGAATCTCGACCCTCGTCGGTCACGTTCTTCCGCGGTCGTTGCTCATCATGATCTACACGATGATTTTTTCGCTGATCGTGTCGATTCCTCTTGGTGTGTCGATGGCCTACAAGGCGGACTCGAAATTCGATCGATTCGCCAGCAACACACTGTTTGCTCTCTCGTCGATTCCCAACTTCGCCGTCGCACTGATCCTGATGTACATCCTGTCGGTGAAGTTCAACCTCTTCCCCGCCGTTGGCTACACGCCCATCGGCGACAGCGTCTTGAATCACTTCAAGTCAGTCGCGATGCCCGTGCTTTCGCTCTCGGTCGGCCTCATCGCAACGCAGACACGACTCTTGCGCACCGATATGATTGCCACGCTCAAAGAGGACTTCGTCACGATGGCATCGTCGAAGGGCCTCTCAGACCGGTTCATCCTTTGGCGCCACGCCTTTCGCCCGTCCAGTCTGACCCTGATGACGTCGGCGGCCCTCAACATGGGCTCGCTCATCGGCGGCGCGGTCATCATCGAAGCGATCTTTGCACTCGACGGATTCGGCCTGTTGCTCACCTCTTCGTTGAACTCGCGCCAATACTTGGGCATCCAGTCGCTGGTCGCCCTGGTGACCGTCTTCTACGTTCTCTTCAACGCCGTCGTCGACGTCTTCTACGCGATCGTCGACCCTCGGGTCAGGAGCCACCGTGGCGCCGCGTAGGACCATCGGCTTTTACGTTGCCTCGGGCTGGCTCGCCTTGATGGTGTTCTTGGCGCTGGTCGGCGACATGCTGCCGTTCCCCGACCACAAGGAATTCGACTTCGACCACGCGGC
>CAYFNP010000223.1:0-3110 GCA_964344425.1 uncultured Bifidobacterium sp.
AGAGCGACGGTTTCCTAAACCGCAGGTCGCAGGTTCGATCCCTGCCGGGGGCGCCGACGCCGGTACGACTGCTGAGCAGAGATGCGTAGGCTCGATTTTGTGACACGCGAAACGAGACAACGCATCACGCCTCTGTCCGCGGAGACGTCACGATGAGCCACACTTACGTCTCGGGTGAACGCAGGCCCGTCGAGGTCCTTGTTTTCGAGATGGACCCGTTGGTGGTTGACGAGTTTCTTCGGGTTGATCACGAAGTTTGGACTCTCGGGGAGGCGCTGCTTCCTGGGTACGAGCGCATTCCATTCCTGTCGAAGGAAGTTTGGCTTGATGATGCGAATCCGGGTCGGGTGACGATTGTTTTCGTCTGGGAGTCGATCGAGGCTTGGAACAAGGTCGGGGCTCCGGAGATTCAGGACCGCCTTCAGGCCGAGTTCGACGCGCGGTTTCCGCATGCGCTGAGGTTGGTTGCCGCACCGCACGAGGATTCGCGTCAGGGCATCCATCGCGTCAGCCGGTTCGAGCGCCTCGAACCCAACCGTGGTGTTGTCGGGGGTACGTCATCGTGATTGAACCCCGCTCGGTGGTGTTTGAACGTGACGCGGTGTCGGCGTTGTTCGAGATTCTCGGGATCATGACCGACCAGTTGATGGAAGGAAACATGGTCGGGCGATGGGATGCCGAGGCTGTCGTCGATCTGCAGATGCGGTTGAGTGGATTGCAAGAGGGTGAGGCCGTCGAGATCGGAATCGACGACGCGGCGCTGCTCCTCGACGGCATGGCGTTCACCGAGGTGATGTCGGTGGACTTTCCGTTCTTCGAGATGGTGCAGTGGACGAGCGACTTCGTGACGTCGGAACTTCGTTCACACTGGTCGGAAGATCTGTGGCTGGCCTACGTGGGCCGATGACATCAAGCGGGCGGACTCCTTTCTTGCCGCAGTGCTCTTTGCTGCGGGATGCCTCGTCATGTGGCATCGACTTTCGCTGACATTCAGGGGCGACGAGAGATCTGCGGAATCACCGTTGTCCCGATGAATCCTGGTTCGTAGGTCGCAGGTTCGATCCTTGCCCGAAGGCGCGGCGGACGTCTCATGTCGTTCGTGTAAATATGCGGATCGTTGCGTCAGAGAATCCGGCGACAATCGTCTTGCCGTCCTCGGTCACGACGATTGAATTGACCGATGGGTGGTACCCAGCTCCATCCTGGTAACCGAGACGCGCAGCGAAGACTTCCGATTGCCAGAGCATCGTTCCGTTCTTGGAAAGCACGACGACTTGCATCCCTCTGGTGCCCATGACGATGAGGGACCCGTCGTTCGTGGCATACGTTGCGCCGTGCCCAGGGCCGGGCACGCGTTGCATCATGCCGCCTGACGGATCGGGCTCGGAGACGACCGGGAGAAACCTCTGCCACAGCAGCTCGCCGCTCGCACCGAGGCCGTAGGTCAATCCGTTGAACGATGGAATGACGGCTAGATCTCCCAGTTGGGTGGCTCCGCGATTTTGCATCGTGCGGTTGGAGGTGTGGGCGATTTCGCGGGACCACATTTGGTTGCCCGACGAATCCCACGCGATGACGACACGCGACTTTCCGGCGGCGACGGTTCGTCCCGAGGCATCGACGTGCAGGTAGAGAGGCGAGTAGCCGAGCCCTTTTCTCCAGCGCCGCGCACCTTCCTTCGAATAGCTCGTGACGAGGCCGTCGTCCAACGAGGCTGAGACAAGTTCGGCGGCTGTATTGCTCCACACGATCTTCACAGAATCAAGTGCGTCCGTCCACAGCGTCGACCATGTCGAAGTGTCCAGTACAACAAGTCCGTCATCGGTCCCGACGGCAAGCCGAGTTCCGTCCGGAGAGAACGCGAGGCCAGCGGCAGAGTTCTGGTGGTTCGAGACCTGTCGTTTGAGTACGAGCGTTCCGTCCTTCGAGACGACCCTCAGAAATCCGTCCGAACAGGTGACCGCTGCAAGATCATCTCGCGGGCTGACCGACAACGTGAAGCAAGAGTCTGAGACGGGAACCTTCCAAAGGACGGTGCCGGACAAATCGAAAGCGACGATATTCCCGCTCGATCCACGGAAGGGCGGGTGAATGCCGGGAACAGTGACGACGCGATCTGCTCCGCCGAAAAACGCCATATCCCAAAAGCCATAAGCGTTGTCCGTCGAATCGATCGTTTTGGACACTCTGTAAGCGAGTGGTTTGACTTTGGCGAGGTAGATAGCACAACCGCGTTTAGTGCCATCGTCGACGTGCAGACCGCCCGTCGACCAAAGTGAATAGCCCTTCGCCTCGACGGTCAGGTTCCACTCGGGCGTCGGTAGGAGCGTCCGCGCTCCGGCGATCTGACCGAGACCCTTGTCGCCGACGATTGGGAGAGTGAAGTTGCCGCTCTTGTCCGTTTGAGCCCTGCGGGGCAACTCGCCCGACGAGAGAAATGCGGTGACGAGTGCGTTGCGAACCGCTTTTCCCCCAATGTCACGCACGGTACCGGTGATTGCTGCCGAGGCAGGGACCCGTTTCCCGTCCGGACCATACGCGCCATTGACACTCTTGAGGGCTATCGGAACCGTTACTGCGCTGCCATTAGACACCAGACGAAAGGGAATATTTAGTTGTCCGATGGACTCACCGGGTTGCGCGTCGCGCGAAACATAGATTTTCACCTCGAAGGTGCCCGATGGGGCAACGGTGAATCTGAAGTTCCCAGAGCTCGGCAGGATGTCATCTCGGCTGAGGCTTATATGCAGGATCCAGGATGGACGTGCCTTGAGGACGGTCGCCACATCGGGAATTTCAACCGTTTCGGGTTGTGCTCCCGTGTTGGTGACTTTGATGGTGATGTTCGTCCGGTTCTCGAGGTCCGTGATCGTTACGGGTGAGAAGGTCTCGAACGAGAGAGAACCGAGTCGTGTCGTTTGCATTGCATCGGCCGGCATTGGGTATTGAACACTCGCGAGCTTCCGATCCTTCGTGGTGGTGGAACAGTTCGACTTCTTTGGAGCCGACTTCGCTTGTGCGACCGCTCCGATTGAACCGACATGGAGGAGTGCGACAAGGAGAAACAGAAGCGGCATGGCACGACGCGAACACTTCCTTCCGCATCGCTG
>CAYFNP010000224.1:0-3100 GCA_964344425.1 uncultured Bifidobacterium sp.
CGAACCACTTCCTCGACCGCGGCTCGAACAACCAGAGTGAGGAACTTCGCGGTGTGGCCGCACTGGGCCACGGTCTCGGCGCGGCCGACGTTGCAGTCATCTTTCCCGAAGGCACCCGTACGAACCCGGCCAAGCGCGAGAAGATTCTCGGCTCGATGCGCGAACGCAGTCCCGAGCGCGCGACGCGGCTCGAACGCCTGCAGCACCTCTTGCCGCCCAAGCCCGCCGGTGCGATCGCGTTGCTCGAAGCCGCACCTCACGCCGACGTGGTGATTGCGGGTCACACCGGCTTCGACGGACTCGACACTTTCGGTGGAATGCTGCGCAAGCTCGAGAACGGCGCCGGCGAGGCGCGGATGTGGTTCGTGCGCATTCCGCGGTCCGACGTGCCGACCGAGGGGATCATCGAGTGGCTCGACCAGAGATGGCTCGAGCTCGATCGTGCGGTCGCCGAGCGAATCGGCGATTCTGAGAACCAACGACGTGAGGAGACCCGATGAGTGGCGACGTGATGCTGGCGAGCGCGGTGGCGATCGCCATCCTGATGGTGACGACTTGGTTGATCAGTGTCGCTGTGAAGAATGCATCGATTGTCGACATTGTTTGGGGTCTCGGGTTCGTACTCGTCGGATGGGTTTCGTTCGGCGTCGGCAAAGGTGACGACGTCCGCGGCTGGGTGCTCGCAGTGCTCGTGTCGCTGTGGGGTTTGCGCCTTGCCGGTTATCTGGCCCGTCGCAACGTCGGCCACGGCGAGGACTACCGCTACAAGGCGATGCGCAAGCACTGGGGCCCCAAGTTCCCGCTCATCAGTCTCGTTACTGTCTTCGTGCTGCAGGGCGTGCTCATGTGGATCGTTTCTTTGCCGCTCCAACTGGGCCAGGTCGAAGAGTCCCCGGGCTTCGGGCCGATCGGAACGATGGGCGTGTTGGTGTGGGCCGTCGGGCTGTTCTTCGAGGCCACCGGCGATGCGCAGTTGCGTCGGTTCAAGGCCGATCCCGCGAACGCAGGAAAGGTGATGTCGTCGGGCCTGTGGCGCTACACGCGGCACCCCAACTACTTCGGTGATTCCGTCGTGTGGTGGGGCATCGCCATCGTTGCGGCCGAGGCCGGCGTCGGCGCGTGGGGCTTCATCGGTGCGGCGGTGATGACGTTTCTTCTCGTTCGTGTCTCGGGGGTTGCGCTGCTCGAGCGCAGCCTGCGCAAGCGCAAACCCGAGTACGAGGAATACGCACGGCGCACCAGCGCGTTCGTGCCACGCCCGCCGCGGCCGTGAACCGACGGGGTCAGCCGAAGAACGCGGCTTCGACCTGGTCGTACAGCGCGAGGTCGATGGTGCGCGTGTTCCCCTGCGTCAGTGCCATCGGTGCGCGTTCGACGTTGTCGCCGCGCAACACGACCATCTTGCCGAAGTCACGGTCGGTCACCGCGTCGACGGCCGCGAGGCCGAAACGCGTGGCAAGCACCCTGTCGTACGCGGTCGGGGTTCCGCCGCGCTGGATGTGTCCGATCTGAACGACGCGCACGTCGTAACCGGTTCGTTCCTCGATGAGTGGCGCAATCGCGGCGCTGATGCCACCAAGACGGTCGCGGCCGAACTGGTCCTTTGCGTAATCGACGTGTGGCGGCGTGCCGGGCATCGGCTTGGCACCCTCGGCGACAACGACGATGGAAGCGAACCTGCCGCGTCCGTGGCGGCGCACGACGTGTTCGCACACACGCTCGATGTCGAACGGCCGCTCGGGAACGAGAATCGCCGTTGCTCCTCCGGCGGTACCGGCCATCAACGCGATCCATCCGGCGTCGCGCCCCATCACCTCGACCACCATGACGCGGTCGTGGCTTTCGGCCGTGGTGTGCAGCCGGTCGATCGCGTCGGTTGCCACCTGTACCGCGGTGTGGAATCCGAACGACACGTCGGTGCCGACGATGTCGTTGTCGATGGTCTTCGGTACTCCCACGATCGGCAGACCTGCGTCGGCATGCAACAGCGAACCGACGGTCAACGATCCGTTGCCGCCGATGACCACCAATGCGCCCAGGTTCAGGTTGGCGAACTGCTTCTTCGTCCGTTCGACTCCGTCGGCGTGGTCGTACGGGCTTCCACGCGTCGTGCCGAGAATCGTGCCGCCCTTTGGCAGAAGGCCGCGCACGTTGTCGACGGTGAGTTCGACCCAGTCGTTGGCGAGGAATCCCTTCCACGCGTCGCGGAAGCCGATGACGCGGTCGCCATTGCGCTCGGCCTTGCGGACGATCGCGCGGATGACTGCGTTGAGTCCGGGGCAGTCACCGCCGCCGGTCAGGACGCCGATGTTCATGACTGGCTCTTGCGCAATGCGCGCTCGAAGTCGGCGATCAGGTCGTCGGGGTGCTCGAGGCCGACCGAGATGCGCAGCAGGTTGTCGGCAGCCGCCGACTGGGCGAGCGATTCCGGGTCAAGGCCGAAGTGCGTGCTCGACGCGGGATGACACACCAATGTTTCGGGTCCGCCGAGCGACGTGGCGGGACGGGCCAGTTCGAGCGCATCGATGAACCGACGGCATGCGTCGGCGCCGCCGACCAGTTCGACTGCGAGCATCGAACCGAAGGCGCTCATTTGGCGCCGTGCAAGTTGGTGCTGGGGGTGCGAGGCGAGTCCGGGGTAGTGGACGACCGGCGACTCGGCCTGCTTGGAGAACCATTCGGCCAACGAAACGGCAGAGGCGCACTGCCGTTCCTGACGCACCGCAAGCGTGCGCACGCCGCGCAGTGCATTGTGCGCGTCGTAGGGCGAGGCGGCCGCACCGTGCAAGACCGAGTACGCCCACACGGCATCGATGATGTCGGCCTCGGCCGCGATGACACCGATCAACGCGTCGTTGTGGCCACCGATTCCCTTGGTCGCCGAGTGCAACGAGATGTTGACGCCGTGACGTAGCGGTTGCTGGCACATGGGCGTGGCGAAGGTCGAGTCGACGAGGGTGAACGGTGCGCCGATCGAACCCAGTTCGTCGAGATCGGCGAGCGCGAGTGACGGGTTGGCGGGTGTCTCGGCGATCACCAACATGGTGCGCGGCCGGGTGGCGGCGCGCGCAAAGGCGCCAGGTTCGGTTGCATCGACGAA
>CAYFNP010000225.1:0-1202 GCA_964344425.1 uncultured Bifidobacterium sp.
TTGGCGATGTCGAGGTAGACGAACGTCTCGGTGGTGACGACACCTTTGACGGCCCTGATCGCGTTGGTGACCGCAAGAAGTTCGGCCTCGTCGGTGACCACGACTTCGGCAAGGAAGTCGAACTTGCCCGCGGTGACCACGAGGTATTCGACCGCTTCGACCGCGCCGATGGTCTTCGCAATCCCGTCGGTCGGTCCGGTGGTGGAGATGCCGATGAGGGCCATGCGGCGGCGGCCGATCATCAGCGGGTTGGTGACGGCGGCAACCTGAATGACCCCGGCCGCGATCAGTCGCTGCACGCGCTGACGGGCCGCTGCCTCGGAGAGCCCGACGGCTGCGCCGAGTTGGGTGTAGGGGAGCCGTCCGTCGGCCTGCAGTTGTTCGATGATGCGCTGGTCGGTCGAGTCGAGCTTGACGGGGCCGGTGGCCGTGCCCGGGGTCTGCTGTTCTGTCATCACTGCGAATCGTAGGCACGTCAATCGGGAACACAGCGATCGGGTGCGCGGTGTTACGCTCGCCCCAATGTCATCGGGAGGGGACGACACGGCCGCATCCACGGTCATCCGGCTGGATCACGTGCGCAAGCAGTACGGCACGTTCGTCGCCGTCGACAACGCCGACTTCTCGATCGGTCGCGGCGAGTTCTTCGCCATGTTGGGCCCATCGGGTTGCGGCAAGACCACGACCCTGAAGATGATCGCCGGATTCGAACAGCCCACATCCGGGCGCGTTCTGCTCGAGGGCGCCGATGTGTCGGCAGTGCCGCCGTACAAGCGCAACGTGAACACGGTGTTCCAGCAGTACGCACTGTTCCCGCACATGTCGGTTGCCGACAACATCGCCTTCGGGCCGCGCAGCAAGAAGCTCGACGAGGCCGAGATCAAAAAGCGCGTTGGTGACATGCTCGACGTCGTTCGTCTTTCGGAATTCGCAAACCGCAGGCCGTCGCAGTTGTCGGGCGGTCAGCAGCAGCGCGTTGCTCTGGCGCGCGCACTGGTCAACTATCCGAGCGCGCTCCTCCTCGACGAGCCACTTGCGGCACTCGACCTGAAGCTTCGCGAGGCGATGCAGATCGAGTTGAAGCGCATCCAGCGCGAGGTCGAGATCACGTTCGTCTTCGTCACGCACGACCAGGGCGAGGCGCTGACGATGAGCGACCGCATCGCCGTCATGAGTCACGGCGTGGTCGAGCAGATCGGCAC
>CAYFNP010000225.1:1302-3085 GCA_964344425.1 uncultured Bifidobacterium sp.
GCAACCGACCCGGGTCGCGATGCAATTTCCGCGACGGTCACCGACGTCGTGTTCCAAGGTGCATCGGTCCGCCTGGTCGCCCGTCTGGCGAACGACACCGAGGTCACCGCGATCGTCGGGGGAGACACGGACCTTCCGTTCCTGCGACCTGATTCGACCGTCTGGCTGTCGTGGGGCGCCGACGCTCCGTTCGTTCTCGACGGCTGGCCGCAGGTGGCCGGAGCAACCACCACCAACGTCGACAGTGTCGAGGCCAACCTCTGACACGGCACACGCCTAAAGTTCAGGAAAGTTCGGATTCGAAGAAGGGGCCAACAATGGCAGGGAAGTTGAATCGTCGCGAGTTCCTCATCCGTTCCGGTTTTGCCGGCGCGGGTGCGTTGTCCCTGCCCGCGCTTCTTGCGGCGTGCGGCGGCGACAGCGGCGGATCGACCGCCGATACGACCGCAACCGCCGACACATCCGCGATGTCCGGCCCCGAAGGTGGTTCGTCGCTCTTCTTCGAGAACTGGCCGCTGTACATCGACGATGCGACCGTTGCCGCGTTCAAGGAGTCGACGGGCATCAACCTGAAGTACACCGAGGCGTACAACGACAACAACGAATACTTCGCCAAGGTGCTGCCACTCCTGTCCAAGGGCGACAAGATCGACCCGGACATCATCGCGCCGACGTTCTGGATGGCCGCGCGCTACGTACAGCTTGGTTGGGCGCAGAAGTTGCCCGTCGACAAGATCCCCAACATGGCAAACCTGCGCGACGACCTGAAGGGCCAGCCGTGGGACAAGAACCAGGAGTACAACCTGCCCTGGCAGACCGGAGTCGCGGGTATCGCCTACAACATGAAGGCGACGGGCCGTGAACTGAAGAGCGTCGAAGACCTCTTCGCTCCCGAGTTCAAAGGCAAGATCGGCATGCTCACCGAGATGCGCGACACCATGGGTCTCGTCCTCATGGGCCTCGGCAAGAAGATCTCCGAGATCTCGACCTTCGACCAGGCGGCCGAAGCGTTCGACAAGGTCACAAAAGCGAAGAACGACGGCCAGATCCGTGCCTTCACCGGCAACGACTACATCGACGACCTCAGCGCCGGGAACTTCGCCGCTTGTGTTGCATGGTCGGGCGACGTGCTGCAGTTGACCAAGGACAACCCCGACGTGAAGTTCATCGTTCCCGAAGAAGGCGCCACCAGCTGGTTCGACACGATGATCTGGGTCAAGGGTTCCACCGAGGGAGACGCCGTCGCAAAGTGGATGGACTACGTGTACGACCCGGCCAACGCGGCGCGCATCACCGCGTCCGTGCAGTACATGTCGCCGGTCAAGGGTGTGCAGGACGAGTTGAGGAAGATCGGCGGCGACGCCGCGGCGTTGGCTGACGATCCGTTGCTCTTCCCCGACGAGGCGACGATTGCGCGCCTGCAGAGCTGGGGCGCGCTGTCCGAAGACGAAGAGGCGAAGTTCGACGAGGCCTTCGCGGCCATCACGGGCGCCTGACGCGGGGCGTCGATATCACGTGAACCCCAACGTCCGACTCGCCTCGGTTGCGCGGCAACCCGAGCGCGTCGGTCTCGGCGTCATGTTGGCGCTGGGTCTCGGCGCCGTGGCGCTTGGTGCGAAGTGGGTCAGCGGCGCCGCCGCAGCGATCGTCGCGTCGGTGATGTTGGCCTCGGTGGTCGGCCTGATTGCCGTTGCGTTCTTGGGTGGTTTGGAGACTCGCAAAGCGCTTGCCCCGTACGGCCTGTTGAAGCCGGGAATCCTGTGGTTGAGCCTCTTCTTCCTGG
>CAYFNP010000226.1:0-2921 GCA_964344425.1 uncultured Bifidobacterium sp.
GCGAAGTGTGACGCAACCTCGGCGAGTGTTCCGCGCCGCACTTCTTCGTGCATCTTCGTCAACTCACGCGCGACCGCGATGCGACGGTCGCCGCCGCACGATGCGGTGAGGTCGGTCAACGTGCGCACGATGCGGTGCGGTGCCTCGTAGATGATCGTGGTTCGTTCGTCTCGGGCGATCGATGCGAGTCGCTCGGCGCGGTCGGTGCCCGAGCGGGGGATGAACCCCTCGAACACGAACCGCGTGGTCGGAAGTCCGCTGAGAACGAGTGCCGTCACGAAGGCCGCGGGGCCGGGAACCGAAGTCACGGCGAGTCCGGCATCGATGACGCCGCGCACCACGACGGCGCCGGGGTCGGAGATGGCAGGTGTGCCTGCGTCGGTGATCAGCGCCACGCGCTGGCCGGCAGCGATGGCTTCGACGATGCGGCGTGTTGCATCGGCTTCGGTGTGCTCGTTCACCACCACGTAGTGCGCGCCGTCGATGCCGAGGTGTTTTACAAGTCGACCCGAGTGGCGCGAATCCTCGCAGGCGATCAGTTGCGACGTCGCCAGCGCTTCTCGTGCGCGCTGCGACACGTCGCCGAGATTGCCGATGGGCGTTGCGACGATGACGAGCTCGCCGCGTTCGTCGACGCTCACGTGTGCGGTGTCCGATCTCGTTCGGTCACCATCTCGGCTCCGCGGACGGTCAACGTGTCGCCACGGCCGAGTCCCCAGTGACGGAACGCCCCGGGGGCGGTCTCGATGACGCGCACCGCGGTGAAGCGCGGCTTGGCAAGACGATTGGGTTTGAGCGCGTGAATGTCGACGATGCGGTCGAGGACGTCGAGGTAGACGACATCGATGGGGAACTTCATGCCGAACGAATGCACCCACCGACAGCGTTCGATAATCAGCGGCGTGGTTGCGTCGGGGAATGCCCTCATGCCGACGCGGCGATCCGTCGCCGAAGAAGCAACGTTCACGCTGGCGATGACGCGGGTGTCGTGCACGATCCAAGCACCGAACATCGGCGATGCCGAACCACGGGACCTGCGCACGAAATCGAACATTTCACCGCGAACGTTAGGCGGTCACACGTTGAAGCGGAACTCCATCACGTCGCCGTCGACGGCCTCGTAGTCCTTGCCCTCGAGGCGAACCTTGCCCAGTTCCTTGGCTTTGGTCCACGATCCGATCTCGAGAAGTTCGTCCCAGCGGATGACCTCGGCACGGATGAAACCGCGCTGGAAGTCGGTGTGAATGCGTCCGGCGCATTCGGGTGCCCTTGACCCCGCGCGGAAGGTCCACGCTCGCGACTCTTTCTCACCCGTGGTGAAGAACGTGCGCAGTCCGAGAAGGTGGTATGCGCTGCGCACCATGCGGGGCAGAGCGCCCTCGCCGAGACCGAGTGCGCCCAACATGTCGGCACGGTCGGCTTCGTCGAGTTGCGCGGCCTCGGCCTCGAGCTGCACGCTCATGCCGAGGACCTCGACTTCGCCCACGCTCTTCGAACCGGGCGGTGCGATTTCGGCGCGGACGCGCGCCTCGACGTCGGGAATGCGGTCGAGTTCGTTCTCGCCGACGTTGACGACGGCAAGCACGCGTCGGTTGGTGAGCAAGAAGTGCGGTGCGAGTGCCGCGCGCACGTCATCGGCCAGGCCCGCGCGGTAGATCGGCGTTCCCTGGCTGAGTGCGACGTGTGCGGCCTCGAGCGCCGCGGCTTCTTCGCCCGCGCTCTTGTCGGCCTTGGCCGCCTTTTGTGCGCGACCGATGCGCGACTCGACGGTTTCCAGATCGGCGAGTGCAAGCTCGAGCTCGACGACGCGCAGGTGTTCGAGCGGGTCGGAAGGCCCGGGAACGTCGTCGTCTTCGAACGCGCGCAACACGAAAACGATGGCGTCGACCTCGCGGATGTTGGCGAGGAACTTGTTGCCGAGTCCTTCGCCCTTGCTTGCGCCCTCGACCAAGCCGCCGATGTCGACGACCTGTACCGAGGCGTGCACGACGTTCTTCGACTTGGACATGGCGGCCAGTCGGTCGAGCCGTTCGTCGGGGACCTTCGCGACGCCGATGTTGGGGTCTTTCGTCGCGAACGCATAGGGCGCCGCGAGCGCCCCGCCACCCGTGAGGGCGTTGTAGAGAGAGGACTTACCCGCGTTGGGAAGGCCCACCAGGCCGAAGCGTTCCATGGGTCCCCGAGGGTACCCATGTTGGGTCTGAAACCCTTGGAATTCTTGGCTCTCGGCAGTGGAAGCGGGGTGACGAATTGTTACTATCACCGTAGTGGTAATTCCCGAACCGGAGCGCCGATGAGCACCTTTGATCTCGACCTCAGCAAGTACCAACTCGGCTGGAGCGACAGCGTCGAGTACGCCTTCACCCCCGAGAAGGGCCTGAACGACGGCGTCGTCGAGCAGATCTCGTGGTGGAAGGGCGAACCCGAATGGATGCGCAAGTTGCGCCTGCGTTCGCTGCAGACCTTCGATCGCAAGCCGATGGCCAAGTGGTTCGCCGACAACATGCCCGACATCGACTTCCAGGACATCTACTACTACCTGCGACCCGCAACCGAACAGGTCGACGAGTGGGACGACCTGCCCGAGCAGATGAAGGCGACCTACGAAAAGTTGGGCATTCCCGAAGCCGAGCGCAAGTACCTCGCCGGCGTCACCGCGCAGTACGAGTCCGAAGTCGTCTTCCACCGCAACCGCGAAGACCTCGAAGCGCAGGGGATTCTCTTCTGCGACATGGACACAGCACTGCGCGAGTACCCCGACCTCGTCAAGCAGTACTTCGGCACCGTCATTCCCCCCGGCGACAACAAGTTCGCCGCACTGAACACCTCGGTGTGGTCGGGCGGGTCGTTCATCTACGTGCCACCGGGCGTCGAATGCGAAATGCCGTTGCAGGCGTACTTCCGCATCAACTCCGAGAACG
>CAYFNP010000226.1:2931-3079 GCA_964344425.1 uncultured Bifidobacterium sp.
ACTACATCGAGGGCTGTTCTGCGCCGGTGTACACCAGCGACTCGCTGCACTCGGCCGTCGTCGAAATCGTGGTCAAGCCCAGCGCGCGCGTCACCTACACCACCATCCAGAACTGGTCGCCCAACGTGTACAACCTCGTCACCAAGCG
>CAYFNP010000227.1:0-3049 GCA_964344425.1 uncultured Bifidobacterium sp.
CATTGCCGTGCAGATGGTGGCGGACTCGGTGATCGAGTTCGTTCACTCGGCCTGACGGCACGGGGCGTCTTGGGCCCCGCGGAGCTGTCGGCCGACTTGATTGTCGCGGGGTTTCGGTTAGGTTTCTTGTAGTTCGACCCCGTGGGAAACGATCTTCGGGTGGCCAGATGATGGGGTGGGAAATCATGCGAGAGAGCCGATCATCACGCAGGTCGTCCATGAGGGTGTGCGTCTCCCTCGTCTTGGCCGGATCACTGGTCGTGGCTGCGTGCGGCGGTTCGTCCGATGGCAAGACGATGCGCACGAAGAACGACGCCTTGCCGACATCGATCGACTGCGCCCTCGGCGGACCCGGCCCTTCCGGCAAGGGAATCGTCGTGTCACTCGCCGCCGACCCCAACGGGGATTCAATTGAAGCGGCTCGATTCGGCGCCCAATTCGGTGGCGCGGTCGCCGCTGCGCGCACGTCTGCGCTGAACTACGCGGCAAATATGAATGACAAGGACTCGTCGGGGTGGGCACTGCCGACCATCGAATCGTTGCGAGCCCTGAAGAGCCAGATTTTCACCACGTACGGAGCCAGCAAGTACTGGTCATCATCAACTACGGACTTCAATCCCAACTACTTCCTGGGTGTCAACGAATATGGAAGAGACAGCCTGATTGAAGAGTACAACGTTGGCAGTTTCATTGCTTTGCCGGTGAGGACGTTCAAGGCGTCCGCCACGCCGTGCAAGCCGTTCACCACAACGACGGTTCCACCAACAACGACAACCATTCCGCCGAATTGTGCGAACGGCGGACTGTGCGCACTCGGCGACATCGGACCCGGCGGAGGCAAGGTTGTCGCCATGACCCGAGATGCGTCGGGCGCTTCCTCCGTTACCGAGATCGCACCAGCGAACTGGGACCCGTCGATCTACGTCAGTGGTGATGCGTCCACCGCGAAGGCGAATTCGTATCGGGGTGGCGGCAAGACCGATTGGGGTCTTCCGGCAACCGACGCCCTCGTTGCCATCTGTCAGCGGGGCAACAGCGGGTTTATTCGGGGTCGGGCGTATTGGGCGCTCGGCGGTCTCAAGACGGGGAAGTCGACGGTTCTCGCCTACGACTGCTCTGCCAGCGCGGCAGGCGGTTCGCTCGATTTCGGTGACGTACTTCCGGTTCGAACGTTCGTGATCCCCGCCGCGGTGTATCAGGCGGCAGTGGCCTACTACAACGTCAACACGACGACGACATCGTCAACAACGACAACGTCGACAACCACGACGACTCTTCCCCCGACGACCACCACATCGTCAACCACAACTACCAGCACCACAACAACCACGACCACGACCACCACCACGACGTCGACAACCACGACGACTCTTCCGCCGACAACGACAACGACCACCACGTTGGTGCCGTGTACGAACCTCGCGAACTGTTCGATCGGCCAGGCCGGCACCGGTGGCGGCCGAATCATCCGGAAGGAGATGGACGGGCCGACCGCGCTCTACTTCGAGGTCGCTCCCGATGGTTGGGCAGGCACACCCCGCGACCCGCGGGTCAACTTTGCAGAGGCGCAGAAGTTGGTTGGCGCCTATCGCGGGGGTGGACAAGCGTGGCGGTTGCCGACTTCGACAGAAATCGAAGTGCTCTGCCGATTCGCCGTCGGTAAGGAGATCTCGACGCGCACCTGTTCGGACGGGTCGGAATCGGTGAAGGTTGCACCCGGATTCGGCGATGGCACAAGCAAGAGAGCGGGCTCCACGTATTGGAGCGGAACGGTCGGCGATCGACTGGACTTTGTTTCGGGACTCAACACAAGGGACCCAGCCGAACTTGCCTACGTTCGTCCTGTGAGGACGTGGTCGCAGACGCCTCCCACGACCACCACGACCCTTCCGAAAACATGCGCTCAGGGCGGCTCGTGCGCGATCGGCGACATCTCCCCGAACGGTGGCTTGATCGTCGACATGTCGGCCGTTGATTACACCGAAATCGCTCCCAAGGTCTGGTCGCCCGAAAACACGACAACCGACCCGATGATGTTGAAGGAAAACGCGACGACCGCGGCATCGAATTACAGGTCAACAAGCGGTTCGACCGGATGGCGTCTGCCGACCGACCGCGAGATGCGCGCTGCGTTCCTGTACTTCGCACTTCCCGTGTTCAACGCCGATTGCACCGCAGCCCGCGGCGGACGAGCTCGCACGGTTACCCAGCAACTCAGTCCCTACACCTTCGGTGGAATCGCCTACTGGATCGGCGAGAGGAATCGTCCCGCCAAGTTCGACAACTTCAATTTCTCGGACGGCGCCGCGTACTACGACGTGTCGAACATGCGCTTTTCGGTTCGCCCATTCAGGACCACTCCGTACAACGGCGGCCAATCCGCGGTCGGTGCCCAGTGGAACCCGGACAAGTGCCGGACCGCGGTCATTCCGACCACGACCACAACAACACAATTCGTCGGGTGCGCCGGTCGCGGCAAGTGTTCGATCGGCGACACTGGCCCGAACGGCGGTGTGATCATCTTCGTCAGCGACGTTGCGGGTGAAATCACTTACACCGAAATGCGCCGTAACAGCTCCACTTCGCAGGACTGCTTCGGTAAGAGCGCCGGCAACAGTTGCACGCAGGGAACCTACGACGAATACATGAGAACGTTCGGATTGAACGGGACGTTCGACAACTACCCGACCGCCAATGAGTTGAGGGTGGTCGCGCTGAATGGAACGCTGCGTTCCCGCCTGAACATGCGCAACAATTCTCCTTACTGGACGAATCGTTTCGTGCAAGGAAGGTCGTTGTCTGCGGACGTCAACGGGAACCTCAACGACCTCGGACGGTCGCTCCAGTTGAATCCAGTCGTGCGCGGCCAGACCGTCACGATGGGGTCTGGCGCAGTGAACGACATCTTCGAGTACGCGTTCTTCCGCGGTGTCAACCGCTGGAAGTGCCAGTACAACTGCAAATAACGTTTAGCCGCGCTGTTGCGGGGCCTGGGGAATCGGTCCGTACGAGGCCTCGTAACGGTCGACGTTTTCGGCGATCGCGCGCG
>CAYFNP010000228.1:0-3045 GCA_964344425.1 uncultured Bifidobacterium sp.
ATGCCGAGGTTCGCGAAGAACGCAGCGACGATGGCCTTCTTGCTGCCTTCCTGCACCCGATTATGTTGTCACACATGGGTCTTCTCGACGGTCGTGTCGCATTGGTCACCGGCGGGGGCCGCGGAATCGGCGCCGGCATCAGCCGCCGACTGGCAGCCGAGGGTGCGGCGATCGCCATCAACTACTCGCGCGGCCAGGAACAGGCCGAGGCCGTGCGAGATGACATCGTCGCAACCGGCGGGACCGCGCGGATCTACTGCGCCGGCGTCGACGATTACGAGGCGTCGCGCCGCATGGTCGACAACATCATCGCCGACTTCGGCTTCGTCGACATTCTCGTGAACAACGCGGGCATCGCCTCGAAGGGCAAGGCGGTCGCCGATACCGATGCCGCCGAGGTGGAGAAGCTGATCGCCGTCCACGCCATCGGTGGTCACCAACTCGCGGCCGCGGTGCTGCCGTCGATGCGCTCGCGGGGTCGCGGTGACATCGTCTTCGTTTCGTCGGTTGCAACCTCGCACTATTCAGCCAAGGGTGCCCCCTACAACATGGGCAAGGCCGCGATGGAAGCCCTCGCCTACACGCTCGCGAAAGAGGAACGCCACAACGGCATTCACGTCAACATTGCCGCCCCCGGTCTGGTCGAGACCGACATGGGGGTGCGCCTGGCGCGGTCGCTGCAGGGCAAGCGCGAGATGGAAGACCTGCGCGAACTCGATGCGAAGTCGCCGTTCGGTCGCGTGTGTCAGCCCAACGACGTCGCCGAGGTGGTGCTGTGGTTCTGCTCGGCCGGTGCGGGTTACGTGACCGGCCAGCGCATCGAATGCGACGGCGGCGGCGCAATCAGCAGTTACTGACGACACACGCCGTCAGCGGCGCTGTGCTTGACGACGCCGATACCCTGAAGGGCGTGACGACACCCCCCAGTCCGTTCGCAAGTGCCCCGACCAGTCCCTTCGCCGAGGGTGGTCTCACCGCCGACAACACGATTGTCGAAGTGACGACCGATGCCTTGGTGAAGTTGAAGGAACTTCGCGACATCGAACCCGAGACCGATCGTTTGGGTCTGCGCATCGAAATCATCAGTGGGCCCGGCGAGGACTTCCGTTACGACCTCTCCTTCGAGGTCGTCACCAAGGCCGCGTTCACCGACGAAGTGCGCACGATCGACGGCTTCAAGGTGATCGTGCCGGCGAACAGCATCGAACTTCTCACGGGTTCGATCCTCGACTACAACGACTCGCAGGGTCTCATCATTCGCAATCCGAACAAGCCACTCGCACCGTCGGTCGACGGTCTGACCAACGACGACGACCTGTCGTCGGCGATCAACGAGATCCTGCGCGCCGAGGTCAACCCCGCGCTTGCCGCCCACGGCGGGTTCGTCAGCTTCGTTGGCCACGACGGTGAAGGCGTCGCCTACCTCACGATGGGCGGCGGTTGCCACGGCTGCTCGATGAGCCGCATGACGATGCTCGAGGGCGTCCAGACCACCCTCGTTGAAAAGGTGCCCGGGGTCCTGAAGGTCCGTGACCTGACCGACCACACCTCGGGCGAAAACCCCTACTACACCTGATCCCAACCGGGGTCGCCGCCAGTACACGCCGCGGGCGCACTGGGTTATTGTCGCCCCATGGCGGGAATCGTTGCGTACGGGTCGTACATCCCTTATTGGCGTCTGTCGCGCGGAACAATCGGCGCGGCGCTGGGTAGCGGCGGGGGAAAGGGCGAGCGTGCAGTCGCGAGCTACGACGAAGACACCACGTCGATGGGCGTCGAGGCGGCGCGTATCGCATTGCGCAACGCGGGCACGAACTACGCGCCGCATTCGCTGTGGTTCGCAACGACCGAGCCGGCCTATCTCGACAAGACGAACGCGAATACCATTCACGCCGCGCTCAGCCTGGCGCCGACCGCGAGTGCGTTCGACACGGTCGGCTCCGTGCGCAGCGGTGTCGCCGCGATGATGGGCGCGGGGTCGGGCACGTCGATGGCGGTGCTCAGCGACATCCGCACGGGTCTTCCCGGTGGCGCCGACGAATCGAGCGGCGGCGACGCGGCCGCCGCGTTCTGTTTCGGAAGCGAGGGCGTGATCGCCGAGGTGATCGGCGGAGCAGGATCAACGGCCGAGTTCACCGACCGTTGGCGCACACCCGGCGATCGTGCAAGCAAGCAGTGGGAAGAGCGTTTCGGCGAACATGCCTACGCGCCACTCGTCGACAACGCGTTCGGTGACGCACTGAAGTGGGCCAACCTCGCACCCGGCGACATCAACCACGCGATCTTCTCCGGTCTGCACGCGCGCGCGGTCAAGGCCGCGGTCAAGGCGTGCGGCGTGTCGCCCGAATCGGTGTCCGACGACCTGTCGGCCGCAATCGGCAACCCCGGTACCGCGCAGTGGGCCGTTTTGTTGGCCGATGTTCTCGACCGCGCCGAGCCCGGTCAGGTCATCGCCGTTGTGCTGTTGGCAGACGGTGTGAACGTGTGGCTGTTGCGCGTCACCGACGCGATCACCGCGTACCGCGTACGGCAGGCCAAGGAACTCACCGTGCGCGCGCAAATCGCCGCGGGTCGCAACGACCTCGGTTACAACCAGTTCCTCACGTGGCGCGGTTTCCTGCACCGCGAACCACCGCGCCGTCCCGAGCCCGATCGTCCGGCCGGCCCGCCGAGCCTGCGTTCGAACGCCTGGAAGTACGGCCTGTACGGCAGCCGCGACGAAAGCGGTTTCGTCTACCTGCCGCCGGCACGCGTCAGCATGAAGTCGGGGAGCATCGACCAAATGGAGATGGTGCGCATGGCCGACGTGCAGGCCACGATCGCCACGTACACCGTCGACCGTTTGGCCTACAGCATGAGCCCGCCGGTGGTTGCGGCGGTCATCGACTTCGACGGCGGGGGACGCTTCCAGTGCGAACTCACCGACGTCGACCCCGCATCGGTGAAGATCGGCGACCGCGTCGAGATGACGTTCCGCCGGCTCTACACCGTCGACGGCATCCACAACTATTTCTGGAAAGCGAAGCCTGCAAAGGCGTAGCGCAT
>CAYFNP010000229.1:0-3013 GCA_964344425.1 uncultured Bifidobacterium sp.
CGACTAAATTGCTCTTCAATGAAGAAGAGACTCGCCGCGATTATCGGTTCTGCACTCTTGGCGCTCGTACCGAGTGCTGTCGTTCTTGCTTCGTACACGTGGGAGCCGAGCGGTTCGGTCGATGAGGGTTGGCGTGCGATCGCGGTTGCCGATGATGGCAGCGTGGTTTATTCATCGAAATACGACGGTGCCGCGCCGTATGAAGCTCATATCTGGAAGTCGACCGACGGTGGGGCGGCGTGGACCGAGCTCATGTCATCGCCCGACAAGGAAATTTGGAAGCGAATCGTCACGTCTGCCGACGGCACGAAACTCGCAGCAATTGGTTACGGAAACAACAGTTACGCCGAGTACCTCAGCCTCTCCTCAAATGGGGGATCGACGTGGACTACCAAAGCTTCGTCGCGCGAGTGGTTTGACGTCGCGATGTCGATCGATGGCGGAATCGTCTTCGCCGTCAATAAGTCGATGTCTGACGCGGAAGGCGGAGTGTGGAAATCGCCGGACGGCGGCACGACGTGGGTCGACGTGACTCCCCTCAGCGGAATGTCGAAGTCGATCGGTTTGTGGCGGAGCGTTGCGGTGTCCTCCGACGGTTCGAGAATCGTCGCGGGTCTTGATGGTGGAGGTTTTTACACCGGCGGTTTGTTCGTGTCGTCAGATGGCGGAACAACGTGGACCAAGCCGTTGACCATCTCGTCGGGGCTGTGGTCAGCGGTGAAGATTTCGGGCGACGGTCGATCCGTTGTTGCGACTCTTGACTCGAGTACTTCGGGTGAAAACGGTGCGTGGGTTTCCACCGATTACGGAGCGTCGTGGGTGAAGCGGCTTGCGTTGCCGGCCCTGGTTGATGCTGCGCAGTCACGCGACGGATCAACCCTTGCGGTGGCTCGATACCCACGGGATGGGGATCCTTCAGCAATTCATGTTTCACACGACGGTGGCGTGACGTGGGAGGCGGAAGGCGCACCGTCTGGCGCTTGGACCGGCATTGGTCTCAGTGCATCGGGTCAGCGTCTCGTCGTGGCCGCCGAGTTTGGATACATGCAGGTGGCAACATCGACAACAACTACAACCACCACGACGACAACAACCACGACGACAACAACCACGACGACGGTTGCCCCGTCAACGACAGTTGCTGCGACAACGACAAGTAGTTCGGTAGCAGCTGCAACGTCTATCGCCGCACCAACTTCCACGGTTGCAACCACTACTTCGACCATCGTTGATTCGCCGCCGCCTTCGGTCAGTGCTGCGATGATCGAATCATTTGCGTCGAAGCCCTTGGTGAAGGACACTTCGGCGATAGCGCCGGGGGAGACGGTGACCGTGCGAATCTCGGGCTTTCAGCCGTTCGAATTGGTGTCAATCGGCTTCGACGATGGCAGAGTGGTGCAGAGTCAATCGTTGGCGGAAGGACTACGCGTCGTGCCCGGCCGCAAGGTGCTCACCACAGTGCGTGCCGATGCAACCGGCACCATCTCGGTGCAGGCGAAACTGCCAACGACGTCATCGAGTGCAGTGACCTTGTGGGCATATGGTCGTGAGAGCCACAAGGGATTTCGACAGAAGCTCACCGTTGTTGCCCTGCCGAAGACGGGAACGGGTGTGGTTCAACGCGATCTGGCGAATGTGGTGTTGCTCATCTTGTCGGGTGCGGGTGTGCTTGCCGTTCGTCGTCGGCTAGGCGTCTCGCACCGTCACTGAACGCACGCCTTTCGACAGCAATGTCGCCGATGATGCGACGATCACGACGCTGCCCGCAATGAGAAGCGTCGTGCGCGAAGTGATCCATGCGGCAAGTGGTCCGGCGATGAAGAGGCCGAGGGGCGCGAAAACGGTTGAGCCGAACGCGTCGTAAGCCCCGATGCGACCTCGCAAGTCGTCGGGAATTTCGCGTTGCATCGTGGTGATCCACAGCACCCAGAACATGTCGAGGGCAATGCCACCGAGAAAAGCGAGCGGCATGAGAAAGACGAGGGGTAGCGCAACTCCGGTTCCGAGCATGAGAACACCGAGCAGCGGAAACAAGGCCATGGCGGCAACGAGGGGGCGCCGTGGATTGACGCGAACGGACAGCAGGACACCGGCGACGCTTCCGACGCTGAATGCGGTGAGAAGCCACGACATGCTTGACGCGCCGTTGAAAGCTTCTTTCATGCGAAGAGGCGCGAGAACTCCGAGGTAGCCCTCGAAGCACATGTTCGACAGCGCGAAGGCGGCGACGATGACCACCAGCCACTCGCGCGACTTGAATTCGCGCCAACCCTCTTTCATCTGATGGAGGACCGATTCGTTCTCGACGCGCTCGCTGGGGCCGGGGCGTGGCGTGCCGAGTTGCCACACGAGAAAGCCGGCGATCAGGAATGATGAGGCGTTGGCGAGAATGGCCCAACCTGCGCCCGACGTGTTCACGATGATTCCTGCCGTACTTGCGCCGATGATGTATCCGATATTTGCGCCGAAGCCGAGCAACGAGTTTGCTGCCTGAAGTTCCTCGGCCTCGACGATTTCCGGCATCAATCCGACAAAGGCCGGATACCAGATCGCATTGAGAGTTCCGGAAACTGCTCCCGCTATACACAACAAGAGGATTGTCGCGTGGTGGGTGATGAAGAGCAGCCCCATGGTGCCGACGGCGAACGAACCGATGATGTCGGTGCCTCCGACGAGTTGCGCGCGCCCGAATCGGTCGGCGACCACGCCGCCGACGAGCAGGAAGACGACGATCGGCAGCATCTGGCTCGTGGTGACGTACGAGAGTTCGGTGGCGCTACCACCGGGCAGTGAAAGCACCCCGAAGGCAAGGGCGATTGGCATGAGTCCGTTGCCGATGTTCGACACGAAGCGTGCGAGGAACAAGAGGCGGTAGCGGCGGTTGCGCCACACGAGCTTCAAATCGCCGATCACCAGTTTCACCGTCCCGGACCGTTCGGTCGCGGGTTCACCCTACCGATCGGCAATGATGGCGTGATGCAAACCGGCGCGGTGGGGGCCGCCCAAGAGGTGG
>CAYFNP010000230.1:0-2981 GCA_964344425.1 uncultured Bifidobacterium sp.
ATCTTCGCGGCGTGCTCGGCCTTGCACAGGATGCAACCGCCACGCGGACCGCGCAGGGTCTTGTGCGTGGTGAACGTGACGACGTCGGCGAACGGAACGGGATTCGGGTGCGCACCACCGGCGACGAGACCCGCGAGGTGCGCGATGTCGAACATGAGGAGTGCTCCGACTTCGTCGGCGATGCGACGGAACGGCTCGGGCTCGAGGCGTCGCGTGTACGAAGTGGTTCCGGCAACGATCATCTTCGGACGGTGCTGCAGTGCGAGTTCGCGCACTTCATCCATGCTGATGCGTTCCTCGCCCGACGACACCTTGTACGAGACGAAGTTGTACAGGATGCCGCTCGCGTTGACGGGCGAACCGTGCGTGAGGTGGCCACCGTGATCGAGCGAAAGACCGAGAACCGTGTCACCGGGGTTCAAGAGACCCAGATACACGGCCATGTTCGCGCCGGCACCGGAGTGCGGCTGCACGTTCGCGTGGTCGGCTCCGAAAAGTTTCTTCACGCGCTCGATGGCGATCGCCTCGATGTCGTCGACGACCGCGTTGCCGCCGTAGTACCGCTTGCCCGGGTAACCCTCGGAGTACTTGTTGGTGAGCACGGAACCCGTCGCGCGCATGACAGCGGGTGAGGTGAAGTTTTCGCTGGCGATCAGCTGCAAGCCCGTGGTCTGACGTTGCACTTCCCTGTCGATGAGGTCGAAGACCGGGTCGTCGTCACCAAGTTCGGATGCCCAGTTCGGTGCGGCAGCGTGGACCAGTCCACGCTGGCTCTTCTTTGTGTCGTGCATGGCGCCGTTTCTACTTTGCTCGCAGGGACAGGGTCAGTTCGATTCTTCGCGCTCGATGTCGGCCAACTGCGCGACACGGCGCTCGTGGCGGCCACCCTCGAACGGGGTCGCAAGGAACGTGGTCACGATCTCTTCGGCAAGACCGACACCAACGACACGCGCACCCATCGACAGGACGTTCGCGTTGTTGTGGCTGCGCGCCATGCGCGCGGTGTACAGGCAATTGCACAGTGCGGCACGGACTCCGCGCACCTTGTTGGCGGCCAACTGCTCGCCCTGGCCGCTGCCACCGAGAACGATGCCGAGGTCGACCTTTCCGTCGCGCACCGCCCTGCCGACCGCCGCGCAGATCGGCGGGTAGTCACAACTGTCGGTCGAGTGGGTGCCCATGTCGTCGACACGATGGCCCGCGGCGGTGAGAAATCCGATGAGATGCTGCTTCAGTTCGAAGCCTGCATGGTCGGCGCCGATGGCGATGTGAAGGGACGCAACGGACACGGCCCGAGCATAGGAGGCGACGCGACCGGAACGCATAACCTGCTCTGCATGACCACGAACGCAGCGGCGATCGACCCCCGCACGCCCGTCCTCGTCGGATGCGGCCAGTCTCTCCAGCGTCCCGACGATCCGCGCGCTGCATCCTTCGACACCGCGGCCGACCCCGTCGCGTTGATGGTCGAGGCCATCCGTGCGGCGGCAGCCGATGCCGGACTGTCGCGCGTTCCCGACGTCGACGCGATTCGCGTCGTCTCGTTGCTCTCGTGGAAGTACGGCAATCCCGCATGGTTCGCAGCCCAGGACCTGGGCATCTCCGCCCACCAGTACGGGCTCAGCGCCAACGGCGGAAACACCCCGCAGACATTGGTCAACAATGCGGCGCTGGAAATTCAATCCGGCAAGGCCGACATGATCATTCTCACGGGCGGCGAAGCCTCGCGCACGAAGCAACGTGCGAAGAAGGCCGGCCACAATCTCACATGGCGAAAGGCCGACGCATCGGTTCCGGCTGCGCCACTCGTCAGCGCCGACCTGGAAATGGTCGGCGAGCAGGAACTCGCGCGGCGCATCGTCATGCCCGTGCAGGTGTATCCGATGTTCGAAACGGCGATTCGCGCGCGGGCGGGTCGCAGCGTTGCCGACCATCAGGTGCACATCTCGGAACTGTGGTCGCGGTTCAGCCGCGTCGCCGCCGACAACCCGTACGCGTGGTCGCGCCGCGCCATCAGCGCCGAAGAAATCCGTACACCGGGGCCCGACAATCGAATGATCGGATTCCCCTACCCGAAGTACATGAACTCGAACAACGACGTCGACATGGGTGCTGCACTCATCGTGTGCTCCGCCGAGAAGGCGCAGTCGCTCGGTGTGCCGCGCGACCGTTGGGTCTTCATTCACTCGGGCGCCGACTGCCACGAGCACAAATTCATCTCGAACCGTTGGACGTTCGCGGAAACCCCGGCGGTCGCTCTGGGCGGGAAACGCGCACTCGAACTTGCCGGCGTGGGTATCGACGACATCGAGATCGTCGATTTGTACTCGTGCTTCCCGTCCGCCGTTCAACTCGGTGCGCAGTCGCTGGGCCTCGACATCAACGCGCAATTGACGCGCACGGGCGGCCTTCCCTTCGCCGGCGGGCCGTGGAACAACTACGTGATGCATGCCATCGCGACGGTGATGAACGACGTGCGAGCACGACCGGGCGCAAAGGGCCTCGTCTGGGCAAACGGCGGCTACACCACCAAGCACGCCTTCGGCGTCTACTCCACCGAACCACCGAAGTCCGGCTTCCGTCACGCCCATCCGCAGGACGAGATCGATGCGATGCCGCGTCGCGAGGTGGCAAAGCCCGACGAGGCCGCGGGTACGGCAACGCTCGAGGCCTATTCGGTGATGCACGGTCGTGACGGCGCACCCGAGATGATCCACGCCGCATGTCTGCTCGCCGATGGTCGACGCGCATGGGGCGAAAGCACCGACGCCGAACTCGGGCGTGCAATGTGCAGCGAGGAATTCGTCGGTCGCCGCGTCGAACTTGATGCCGCAGGGGTGCTGCACGTCGCCTGACACCGGCGCGCACCGAGCACCGCACGAACATGAGCGCGAACGATTCCTTTCCGAGACAACACGCGCGGACACAACGCCTGACGCTGGGCGAACCACGCAACTTCACGGTCTCGCCCGATGGTGCGC
>CAYFNP010000231.1:0-2918 GCA_964344425.1 uncultured Bifidobacterium sp.
TTCGCCGCGTTGGTGCCACCGTCGACCAACAGGTCGTGGCCGGTGATGTAGCCCGCCATGTCGGAGGCCAGGAACATGACCGGTGCGACGATCTCGGACACTTCGCCGAGGCGGCGCATCGGTGTGCGCGAGGCGATCCACTTGTCCATGCCCATGCCTTCGAGTGCGACGCGGGTCATCTCGGTGATGATGAAGCCGGGACTGACGGCGTTGACGCGGACGCCGCGATCGGCCCATTCGCAACCCAACTGTTGGGTGATGTTGCGCAGCGCGCCCTTGGCGGCGGTGTAGGCGATGATGTTCATTTCGTTCGCGCCACTGCCCATGATCGAGCAGATGTTCACGATGTTGCCGCTCTTCTTCATCAGCATGTGCAGGCCGACCTCGCGCATGTAGAGGAATGCTCCGCGCAGGTCGACGGCCATGATCTTGTCGAAGGTGTCGGTGGGGAAGCGTTCGGCACCGATGCCGAGCACGTCGGAAATGCCGGCGTTGTTGACCAACGTGTCGATTCCGCCGAACTCTTTGATGCCCGCTGCGACGACGCGCTTGACGTCGTCCTCGATCGAGACGTCACCGGTGACGCAGAGCACCTTCGCGCCGGCCTTCTTGCACGCCTCGCCGGTCTGCTCGAGCAGTTCCGTGGTGCGCGCGGTGAGAACCAGATTCGCCCCCGCCTCGGCGAAGCCCGTGGCGAAGCTGGCCCCGAGGCCGTACGAGGCCCCGGTGATGAGAACGGTCTTGCCCTTGAAGTTGAACATTTCTGCCCCCTGTGCGGCGGCCCCCGCGGGCCGCTGGAAATCCCGAAAGTAGTGGGTTTGGGCTCCCCTCGGCGAACGCGGCGCCGGGTCCGGCCGACCGTGTCACACCCCCCGTGCACGATGTCGGTTTTCGGCAGGAAGGAGCCCTCTTTGTCCACCATCGACCCGCTCTCCTCGGGAGACGCCGCAATGGCGTCGGCCGTCCATCGCCGCCTGGCCCGCGCGCTTGCCGACCTTGGCATCGCGCCGCAACCCATCGGCCCGCGCGTGCAGAACTGGACCAACCTCACCGACGGAGTCATCACGTTCGGCGCGCTCTCCGTCACCACCGCGGCGCGCCTCGCGAATCTTCTCGAGGACATCGCGGGCAATGCGGGTGCATCATCCGTCGTCGCCGCGACGACCGATGACGAAGCGTCAGTCGACTTCCCGACCACGTTCGAACCAGTCGCTGCGCCGCTCGACCCCGCACCGGCATCGTCGCGCGTTCACCCGCGGATGCACCGCTAGGAGAACTCAATGACCCGTCACGACCGCGCCGGCCTCACCGCACATCCGCAGACCATCCCCTTCGACGAGTGGTGGCGCCTCTGGCATTTTGTCTCGGCCATCGACGCGCGTGACACCGGCATGCACCGCCTGTGGCTCGAAGTGTCCGGTGGTCGCCGCGTCTGGCACATCTCCTCGGTTCGCTTCCATTTCGAGTTCGTTGCGTTGCGCAGCGGCGCCGAGGGTTCGTTTTCGGTGCCGATCGAGTCGCGCATGGTTCACGCTGCCACCGACGCCATCAAGTCCGACGCCGACGCCGTTCTTTCGCTCACCGATGACTCTCTCGTATTGTCGTGCGGCGACATCGAACTCGACTTCGACGTGCCGCAGTCCGTTCCGGGTGGGGTCATTGAACTCGGTTCGATCGAGTGCACCGCAATCGTCCCGACCAGCAGGCTCGCCGATTGTCTCGACGCGGCGCGCACGGCACCCATCGGTTTCGAATTCGATGGGTACGGGCCCCCGCTGTGGTGCGTCATCGAAGACGGCAGGGTTGCGTTCCACTCCGACTGGACTTCGTACGGCCACGGCCGCGCCACCGTCAAGATCAATGCCACGACAACCGGCGAAGCACGCTTTCACAGCGCGGTCAGCATCGTCTCGCGCATTCTTCGCGACTTCATCGGCTCCGATCTCGAAAGCGACACCGTCGAAATTCAGGTCGATCGCCCCGACGGCAACGGCTGTCGTGTCGTGGGCGCTGACTGGACCCTCACGTGTCCGTTCATCGACCCGGTGGCGGTCGAGTGGACCGGCTCGATGCGCCGCGAACTTTCCAACGCGGGTTTCGATGTCAAGCGCGACGGCGACCGCGCCGTCGAGTTCATGGTCGGCCGCGTGCAGGTTCGCGCACAGGTACACGGCGGCCGCCACCCGGTGTGTCGCCTGTCGGCAACCGTTGCACGCGGTATCGACACCAGCGATTTCTTGCTGCGTGAACTGAACGAGTGGAACATGTCGCACGCAGGTCTGAAGTTCTGGTGGGAAAACGAAAAGGTCGTTGCGGTCATCGACGTTGCATGCAGCAACATGGGCGACATCGGGTCCGAGTCGTCACGACTTGCGTCGATCGTCGAAATGCTGGCGCCGGCAACGGCCGCGCTCTGATCGTCGCGCGTCAGCCGAAGATCTTCTTCGACACGACCATGCGTTGGATCTGGTTCGTGCCCTCGTAGATCTGCGTGATCTTGGCGTCACGCATCATGCGCTCGACGGGGAAGTCGTTGGTGTAGCCGTAGCCGCCCAGCAATTGCACGCAATCGGTCGTCACCTTCATTGCGACATCCGAGGCGAACCACTTGGCCATCGCGCCGAGTGTCGACAGGTCGCCGTGCGGGTCGCCGGCGTCGACCGCCGCGCACGCGCGGTAAACCATCGTGCGCGCAGCTTCGACCTGCATCTGGGCTTCGGCCACCATCCACTGCAGGCCTTGCCGGGTCGACAGGGCAGCGCCAAAGGTCTTGCGTTCCTTCATGTAGTTGACGGCGAAGTCGATTGCACCTTGCGCAATTCCCACGGCCTGCGCACCGATGGTCGGGCGGCTGCGGTCGAGCGTGTGCATCGCGATGGTGAATCCTTCGCCGACCTCGCCGATGCGGTTGGCGTCGG
>CAYFNP010000232.1:0-2918 GCA_964344425.1 uncultured Bifidobacterium sp.
GCATTCGCGACGCTCGCACACACCGTGACCGACGTCGCGAGAAAGACGCCGATGACAATGGACTTGCGCAATGACGACATTGAATGCAGTTTTACCCATGGGCGACCCGTCGGCAAGGGTTCGAGGGGCCGCCTAAGTCCCCGTGCGCACCGAAATGAGGTGTTTCAGCGATTCGGCATCGTTCGCGGCGACCGGAGTGCGTCGTTCATCGTGACGAAGTGGATAGAGATCCCGGCCGAAGGCATCGACGACGTCGATGCCCGCTTCGCGGCACACGAGCACCGCACCCGCGTAGTCCCACACGCCGTGTTCGTTGCAGTCGAGATACGCGTCGAGTGCACCTTCGGCGACGAGACACAGGTCGAGGGCGGCCGATCCGTTGGCGCGGAACTGCCACCAGCCGGGGTTCTCGGGTGGTCGTCCCGAAACGCCGACGACGGACTGGTCGAGTGGACGCGCGGCGGATTTCGTCAATGCGACGCCGTTGCGCCACGCGCCGCGACCGCGTATTGCGGTGTACTCGGTGTGAGGTTGGGCAAGTTGCGCAACAACCGCGACGCGCGGGCCGTCGCGGTCGACACAGCACAGTGAAACCGCATGCCACGCGATGCCGCGACTCGCGTTGGTGCTTCCGTCGACCGGGTCGACGATCACGACGAGGCCGTCACCGAGTTCCGCGGGCGTCACTGCAGTGAAACCGCTGATGCCGGATTCCTCGGACAGAATGCCCCACCCGAACTCCGACAGGCTGGCGGTGACGGCATCGTTCACGAACACGTCCGCGGCGTACTGACCCTTTTGGAGGCCGGTGAGGGACCAGTCGCGCGCAGACGAGATGGTGATCTGGGCGACGCTTGCAACCTGACGAAGTGCGTACAAAATCGCTTCGTCCGAGGATTCACGGGACATCGAGACGCCAAGGGTCACGAGTGAACGGTAGTGTCACCGCGTGGCCGTGATCGACGTGGCGGGATTCGTCTCCGACCTGAAAAGTCACGCTGTGGACCACGGGTTCCACGTGCACGACGAGAGGCATTTCGTCGAGACCTATTCCTTGCGCCAAATGTGGGAAGTGGACCTGCACCCCGAAGAGGCCTGCAGCGGCCCCATCGACCTGCACCTGTCGCTCGAGGTCGACCCGCGGGTGTTGCTCGGATTCGAGGATGCCGTCGTGAAGATGGAAGACCCCGACGACGAACCGCCCAAGGAGTTCGAATTCCAGCTGCTGTTCACCTGGACCCTGCCCCCGCTGCCCCACCCGCCTGACCTGTTGGTGCTTGCAACCGAGTTGGCGGGCATCGGCGGACTGGATTTGCCCGTCGAGGTGTCGGCGATCGACTCGTACCCGTCGGTGACCGACGCGCCCGAACGCAGCCTCAGCCTTGTTGCGCGCGTGCCCGTGCCGCTTGCCGACGTGTACGCGGTGCGCGACGAATCGTTGTGCAAGATGCTCGACAAGTGTCGCGATGTCAGCCTCGACCTGCTCGACCGGGCGCCGGCGTGGCTGGGCGAATGATGGGGCGCCGAGCACCGCGCATCGCCGTTGCGATTGCGTCGGTCGCCGCGCTGACAGCCGGACTGTGGGGATTGAGTGAATGGCGACCATTCGCATACAACTGGCCGTCGCAATGGGACCCGCGCGTGGCGAAGTTGGCGGACTACGTCGAACGCCACGCGGGATTCAAGTTCGAACATGCGGTCCGATCGCGTTTCCTGAAAGATGCCGAGTTCGAGAAACTGGTGACGACCGACGAAGCCGATCTCACCAAGGACGACCGCGATTACTACGAATCGACGGGACTCCTTCTGCGGACACTCGGGCTTGCGAGCGGAAAGGTCGACCTCTTCGCCGACCAGAACACCCTGAACGCCGGTGGGATCCTTGCCTACTACTCGCCCGAGGATCGCGAGATGGTCATTCGTCTCGGCGACGCGAAGGCATCGGATGAGTTGTCACCTGCACTGCGTGGAGTGGTGGTGCACGAACTCACCCACGCTTTGCAGGACCAGCGCTTCGGACTGAGTCGGATGAGGGAAAGAGCCAACGACGACGGCCGCGCCGAGGCCATCGATGCGCTGATCGAAGGCCATGCACTTTCCGTCGAGGAGAGCTATGTCTCCGACAACTTCTCCGACGAAGAACGCCAGCAGTACGACGAAGGTACTTCAGCGGACGAAAGCAACAAAGAGATGAAGGCGGTCCCGCAGTCCGTCACGGCGCAGCAATTGTCGCCATATGCCTTCGGCCCGGTCTTCGTGAAGGCGCTCGAAGCGCGCGGCAAGAAAGCGCTCGTCGACGCATTCCTGAAGAAGCAGCCGACGTCGCTCGAACAGATCGTCCTGCCGTCGAAGTACTTCAACCACGACAATCCCGAGGAGATCGACCTGCCCGATCTTCCCAAGAAAGCCAAGGTCGGCGTGGCGGGCCAGATCAGTCAGCTCGATCTCTTCTTCCTTCTCTCGCGCACGTGGGGTGCACCCGAGGCCCTGCGCTTGAGCGACCTGTGGGGAAACGGCGCATACGTCGGCTATCGCGTCGGCGGAAAGTTCTGCGCGTCGATGAACATTCGCGGCGATGATGCATCGAGCACCGACGAGTTGCGCCAGGCGTTCGGCGAATGGGTGAAGTCACCCGACCGTCGAAGCGCGAAGGTGACCGCGCACGATGGTCACTTCACGGTGTCGACGTGCGATCCGGGACCCGACGCAAAGATCGATCTGCCGACCGAGGACGACACCAACCAAATTTTCTGGCGGGCGGGTGACATCACGTACATTGCCAGGTCCGAGCCCAACGCAGACGCTGAATGCGTCGCGACCGGTTTGTACACCGAGTTCGAGACGACGGAGTTCGACACGAACCCCAAGGTGATCGATCGCTACAACGAACTCATCGGTTCGTGCCGTCGCGACTGACC
>CAYFNP010000233.1:0-2881 GCA_964344425.1 uncultured Bifidobacterium sp.
CCGCCCTCATCGACGTCCCCACCACATGCAGTTCAGCGGCATCTGCGAACTACGCATTCACCTACGTCGCAGGCACCATCACGGTGGCACGAGCCCCGCGCGCGATCACATTCACAACGACAACCTTCACGAAGACCTACGGTGATTCGGCTTTCCCTGTGGCCGCAACCGCGTCGATCGGCACAAATGACGGAAACGTGACCTATTCGGTGGCCAGTGGTCCCTGCACCGTCGGTTCGTCGTCGGGTTCCGTCTCGATCACCGGTGCAGGAACCTGCACCATCTCGGCCAACGTCGCCCAGGGAACGAACTTCCTGACCGCGACCACGTCGACCGATGTCACCGTGACCGTCGCCAAGAAAGCCCTGACCGTCACCGCGTCGACACACAGCCTCACCTACGGCGACCCGACCCCGACGATCACACCGTCCTACTCGGCGTTCGCCTACAACGAGACCGCCTCCGATCTGACCACAGCCCCGAGCTGCTCGACGACGTACACCACCACCTCAACCGCCCTCATCGACGTCCCCACCACGTGTAGTTCAGCTGCATCGGCGAACTACGCATTCACCTACGTCGCAGGCACCATCACGATCGCCAAGCAACCGGTCACGGTGACGTTCGACTCGACAACGCTGACGCAGACTTTCAACGGCACGGCCCGTGTCGTGGCTGCAACAACCAGCGTTCGCGGCCGAAAGTTGGTTTACACCTTCACGGCCCTCGGTGGTGACGGCTCGTCGGTTTCCACGCCTCCCACAAATGCCGGCATGTATTCGGTCGTCGCCACGGTGACCGAGACGAACTACGTCGGCTCGGCCTTCTCGACGCTTCTCGTTGACAAGGCCGATCAGACACCGTTGCGATTCGGCAACGCAGCGACGGTCGCCTTCGGTTCCAAGTTGCAGTTGGTCGTACTCGGCGGCAGCGGCAGCGGCGCAGTCACGTTCCGCGTGCGCAGCGGCAAATGTGCGGTGTCCGCGACGGGCCTCGTCACCAGCTCGGGCGCCGGTTCTTGCGTCGTGCGCGTGACGAAGGCTGCGAGTGCCAACCACGTGACAGCAAGCAGCGATGACACCACGATCACTGTGTCGAAGCAGGACCAATCGCTCGAGTGGGTGTCGATGCTTCCGTCATCACCGATTCCAGGCTCGTCCTACATCCCCGGAGCGAAGGCGACGTCCGACCTGACACCGATCATCTCGATCATCACCGGTGAGAACACCGCATGTTCAATCAAGCAAGGTGTGGTCACCTTCATCGCCAAGGGTGAGTGCACACTTTCCGCCCGCCAGCCGGGCAACCTCAACTTCAATGCGGCCACGGCGATCACCCAAACGATCTCGGTCGGCAACCTGAACCAGACGATCACCTTCCCGCAGCCTGACGAGCACCGCATCGGCGACGCGGCCTTCGAACTCGGTGCCTCGAGCTCGAGCGGACTCAAAGTGTCGTACGCCGTCTCCGGTTCTGCCTGCACGGTGTCTGCGGCGGGATTCGTCAGCATCGTGGCCCCGGGAACCTGCGACATCACGGCCAGCCAGGCCGGTGACGGCACCTACGCCGCGGCCAGCCCGGTGACCCGCACGCTCGTCGTGCGCGCAGGTCTGCCCGGTATCCCCCACGTCATGAGCGCCTCGCCCGCCGACGGCATCATCGTCGTCTCGTACTCGGCCCCGCCCACTGATGGCGGCTCACCGCTCTTGTCCTACGTGGTCACCGCCACACCGGCCGAGGGCGACCCCACCAGCAAGACCGACTGCAGCACGGTGACCCTCACCTGCACAATCGTCGGCCTGGTGAACGGAACTTCGTACCGCGTCAAGGTTGCGGCCGTCACCGAAGCCGGTGCGGGTGACTTCTCGGAAGAGTCGGACGCGGTCGTGCCGTTCGCCGCGCCCGAGGCCGTGAAGGACCTCGTCGGAACCCGCCAGGACGAGCGACTGCTCGTCACGTGGGACGACCCCGAGTCGCTGGGCGGAGGCACGCTCGTGCGGTACGACCTCAGCATCCGCGAGAAGGGTGGGGACTTCGGCTTGCCGGTTGCGGTCAACACGGCCAGCGTCGGTGGAATCCGTTTGATGGCGGCTGCACCGCCGCGCAGCCACACGTTCGCAGGGCTCCGCAAGGGCACCACGTATGAACTCAAGGTGGTCACCGTAACTTCGCTCAGCTCTGCGTCGACCTCGACGAACACGGCGCAAGCGATCGTGCAGAAGATGATCATCGCTGACGCACCGAGGAACCTCGAGATACAGGCGACTTCGGAAACGTCGGCGGTCGTTTCGTGGGCCACGCCGCTACGCGACGGCGGCTCTCCGATCACCGCGTACGTGGCGACGTCTTCCGACGGCACGTGCGGCCTCGAGACCCCAACGAGCCAGTCGTGCACGCTGACCGGCCTCACCGCGGGTAAGAACCTGACGGTCACCGTCAAGGCTCAGACGAAGGTCGGTAGTTCCGAAGCCGCGTCGGCGACCATCGCTCTGCCCGGTCGACCCGGAGCACCACGCATCGCGTCCGTCAGCCGCTCGTTGACCTCGGCCGTGGTTGCGTGGACCGCACCTACCTCCGACGGCGGGCGGTCGATCACCAGCTACCGAATCGCGGCCGTGTCCACACTCGACCCGAAGGACACAGTGCTGTGCAGCTCCACGACGCTCTCTTGCACGATGCAGGGACTGTCGATGAGTTCGGCGTACAACGTCACTGCCAAGGCATACAACTCGTTCGGTGAGGGCGTTGCCTCGGCGACCTACTTCGCGCAGGCTTTCTCGGCCATCCCGAGCGTCTGGGGCACAGCCTCGGAAAAACCCGGAGAGCGCGCACTCACCGGCCTGCCGCCCGCACCGGGTCGCGTGAAGGTGCTGTCGTCGGG
>CAYFNP010000234.1:0-2867 GCA_964344425.1 uncultured Bifidobacterium sp.
GGCCCGCACTGTGGGGGGCCGACTGCCCGACGACGCGTTCCTTGTGCGCGGGCCGGAGGATGTTCATGAGTGCATTGGCGAACCCCACGCACTGTTGCTTGTTCTTGCGCCCGAATCGGTGAATTTGGAGGTCACGGACGCATTCGAGGATCCGGGTTTGGACGATGCGCAAACCGAGATCGTCACCGGGAAGTACGACGTTGCGAACCGACGCACACGGCCCGGGCTTGGCCGAGGCACCTGTCGGCACATAGATGATCGTGCCGAACAAGAGGAGTGATACGGCCACGATGTGCCGCGCGCGCATCAGTCCCCGATCGAGCCGTCGGGCATCGTCGCGCCGGAAAACGTCGCTACCTTGAGGAAACCGTCGTCGAACACTGCACCACGCAGGTACGCGAACGAGAAGTCGGCTCCTTTGATCTTGGCGCCTGTGAAGATCGCCTCTTCAGCGTTGATGCCGACGACGTTCGCCCCGGTCAGGTCGGCGCCTGTGAAGTTGGCTCGGTAGGCGTTAATGCCACCGATGTCAGCGTTGCGGAAATCGGCGTTGACGAGAATCGACCGCGACAGGAACGCCTTCGTGAAATTCGACCCCGAGAAGTTCGCGCCGGTGAGATCGAGACCGGAGAGATCCTCACGTGTGAGATCCATGTTCGAAAGGTCCGCCCCGGGGCCTGCGACGCGGCCCTGAATTTCGCGAGTGGCACCATCCTCGGCGAGGGGGTCGGGAATCGTGGTGCGCAGCGGCGGTGCCTTGCGCTTCGGTGGGCCGCAAGCAACGAGCGGCGCCGTCATCCCGAGGATGAGAAACGCGGACAGCACGGCGCGCCGGCAACGCGAGGGGGACATGAGTATGAATACTACGAAAGCGTGGGTTCACAGACCAAGCACAGCGCCGGCATCAAGGTCATCGGCTGCGGAAAAGGCGCGACGAACGAGCGAATCCATCAACGCCGCTCCGCGTTCATTTGCAGAGTCCAAGGTCAGGATGCTCGCCGCGAACGAAGTGCAATAGAACAGAACGCCTTCGGTGAGGCCGCGCAACACACGCGACTCGTCGGACCATTCCGCCGACACACCCGCACGTCGCAGGCCCGCGCAGTATCGACCGATGAGTTCGGACTGCATTTCGCGACGCATGTCCGTCGTCAGGTTCGTGCCGATGAAGTACACGAGGTCGGTCGTACTCGGTGCGCGCATCGCCAACTGCCAGTCGATCAACGTCACCCCGCCGTCCTGCGCGAAGAAGAAGTTGTCGAGGCGGAAGTCGCCGTGGATCAGGGTCGCCGGCCAGTCGTCGTACGTGTGGATCCACGTGACGATCCGAGGGACGAAGGCTTCGCACCAGCGCAACACCCGCTCGGGCAGGCTGTCGCCGTAACGCGCGAGGAAAGTCGGCCACCCGATTGGGAACAACTGCGCCACTGATTCTGTGGCGGGGTCGTTCATGTCGGGCATCCAATCGAACGTTGCAAGTTCGGGACGACCGAACCACTCGCCGTGCAGCGCGGCGGCCGAGTCGATGATGGCGCGCGCCTGGCCGGGCGTCGGACCGACGACCTGGTCTCCCGGTCTCGCGGGCGCGAGATCCTCGAGAACGAGAACGTACGGATCGGCCGCCGAGTGCAGACACTTCGGCAATCGAACGGACCGAATGAGTGGAGCGATCTCGGTGTAGAAGCGGTGTTCGCGCTCCCACACGCGCATCATGCCGCCGATCATTTGCGCACCCGGATCGGACGACGGCATCTTCACGATCAACGACTTCGGTTCTCCGTCCGAACCGAACGTGACTCGCGCGAGTTGGCCCATGAAGCCGACCCCTGCGCCGATCGTCTGCACGTCGATGGCGTCGACTTTCCGACCAAGGACGCCACTGATCCAATCTGCGTCGATCTCATCGACGTTGCGCGGTACATCCCCCATCCGCACTCACCCCCGGGGAGACGGTAGCCGAGTGGGGTTGGGGTCGCGCGCGCGTTCGTAGAGTGAAGAGGTGGCCGCACTCGTCGTGTTCGCGCATCCAAAGCCGGATGCTTTCGCCGGGGATCTGCTCGGCGCAGTCGTCGGCGGTCTTGCCGAAGCCGGCCACGACGTCGACGTCGTCGACCTGTACCGCGAGGGGTTCGATGCGACGCTGTCGGCCGAGGAATGGCGTGCGTACCCGGGGTCCGACTCCGTGCTCACGCCGTCACTCGCCCGCTACGCCGAAAAACTCCGTGGTGCCGATGTCCTTGCGTTCGTCTTTCCGATGTGGTGGTCGGGCCCGCCGTCGATGTTGAAGGGCTTCTTTGATCGCGCACTCGCCCCCGGGGTCGCGTTCCACCTCGCCGACGACGGCAGGGTCTCGCCCGGTCTGCGCAACATCCGCCGCATCGTCGTTGCCACGGCCGCCGAGCCGCCCGGCTACTTCTCTCACCGATCGACACGCCACCTCGCGCACAAGTTCGCCAGATCGCTGCGTCGATCAACCGGTTGGACCACCCGCGTGACCGTTGCGTGGGCCGGCCCTGGCGACGCGGGCGACCCCGACAAACAGCGCCGGTTTCTCGAACACACCCGGGGCGTACTTGCGAGGTTGCAATGACGCGCCGCGTGCTCGTCGTCCACGCCCACCCCACGGCCGACAGTTTCTGCGGCGCGTTGCGCGATCTCGTTCGCACGACGTGCACCAAGAACGGGGCCGAGGTCCGCGTGCACGATCTTTATGCCGAGGGTTTTTCGGCCGTGGTTTCGGCGAACGAGTGGAACCTGCGGGGCGAGGCAGCCGGCACCAAACCACACCTGGCAGATCATTTTGCGGACGTGTCGTGGTGTGACACCCTCGTCTTCGTCTACCCGACTTGGTGGTCAGCGCAGCCGGC
>CAYFNP010000235.1:0-2852 GCA_964344425.1 uncultured Bifidobacterium sp.
TTGTAGCGGATGTATTCCCTGATGACTCGATCGTGATCGCCGGTCGATTCGGCGGAACGTTGACGCTTGGGTCGACCGTGCTCACCACGTCGTGCGCATCGGGTGAGCTCTTCGTTGCGAAAATGAACAGCAATAGATCGTGGCTGTGGGCGGCTCAATCCGGCGGCTGTGCGTACAACACCGCACCACTTGGAGTGGCGGTTGGCGTAGATGGGGGCGTCTACGTCAGCGGTAGGTTCCAGTACGCACCAATGACCTTGGGGTCGACGACCCTGAGTCCATCGAGTGCCCGTGGTTTCATGGCGCGTCTGAGCCCGTCGGGCTCTTGGAGTTGGGCAAAGCCGATCGTTGCAGACTGTGAGGAATTGCGCCTCGAGGTCGATGATGCGGGTGATGTCTATGCATACGGAACGTGCGGACTCTTCAAGTCGAACATTTGGACTGATTACGAATACCGCGAGGGGCAGTCCAATGCGATCATTACGAAGGTTGACTCATCGGGAACGTTCAAATGGCAGACAACCGTGACGTCTCCAGCGTATGTCCGGGGTTTTGTCAAGGGATTGCGGGTGTTGCCCGACGGATCGTTGGTTATCGCGGGAACCTACGGCAGCGGAATGGTATTCGGCCAAACCACGATGACGAACAACGGTATGTACGTTGCAAAGCTCTCGTCTTCGGGTGCTTGGCAATGGATTTCAACCGGAGGAGCACGCAATCAATATGACGTCGTTGCTGGCCTTGCCATTCAGGCCAACGGCGCGATTGTTGTGGCCGCGATTTATCAGCAGTGGGGTACGCCGACATACGGCACGTACACTTTGGCTTCTTCCGATCACCAACGCGATATCGCGCTGCTCAAGCTTGGACCCGGTGGTACGTGGCTCGCCGCAGAACGAATCGGCAATACCAGCAATGGTTGGTCTGCAACTGAAGATGCGATCGATATTGAGGTGTTGCCGAACGGCAAAACCGCTTTGTTGGCGAATTTCACATCCACCAATTTGTCGGTCGGAACGTCCACTGTCTCGACCACTGGTGGCAGCGACATTTTGGTTACGATGCGGTAGTTGGCGTCGAAGACCGGCACGTCGTGTTGGGAGGCGCGACGAGGTCGATCAGGTAGGCGTCGACGAGTTTGGTGACGCAGTCGACGCCGAGATAGCTGGTGTGGCGGCGTTCGTCGACCGTGATCAATCGCAGTTGGCCGGCGACGCTGGCCGCGGCCTGGACGCCGACGTAGGGCGAGGCGGGGTCCTCGGTGGCGCCGATGATGACCGTCGGGTGTTCGGTGCCGCCGCGGAAGAGGTAGGTCTCGTTTGCCTTCACGGGCCAGCGCGAACACAGTTGTTCCGGAGCAAAGAACGATTGCAGACGCGGGGCGATGGTCGCGAGGTCGTCGAGCGGCACGCGCTGAGTGTCGTCGACACACGCAATGGCAACCGAAGCTTCGAACGTGTTGCGGTAGTCCTCGAAACCGGCGTCCTGGTAGTAGTAGCCCTGGTACATCGCGGTGATCTTCGAAGCATCACCCGACTCGGCTGCCCGCAGTGCCTCGTCGAGTTCCGACCACGATTCCTCGTCGTACAACGCCGACACGGTGGCGGCGAGGATCATGTGCTTCGTCAGGCCCGCCGGGGGCGATGCGGTCAGGGTGTCGAACGCCGCGGTGAGGTTGTTCTTCTTCAGGAACTCGTTGAGAACCTTCTCGAAGCCCGCTGCTTGGCTGGCGATGCGTTCGGCGCGGCTGGCGATGGGGCTGGGCGGTGCGTCAAGGACGACGGCGCGCGCGGTGTCGGGGAACATCGACTTCCACACGAGACCCAGGACTCCGCCGTAGGAGAACCCGAAGTAGGAAACGGTGTCCTCGCCGAGAGCCCGCCGGATTGCTTCGATGTCGCGTGCGGAGTTCGCTGTGCCGACGTAGGGAAGGACGTCGCTGCTGCGTTCGGTGCAGCCGGCGACGAATCGGTCGGCGGTTTCCGCGGTCATCGGCTCGCGGAAGTACTCGTCGTAGTTGTCGATGCAGTCGACGGCGGGCGTGGACTCGCCGGTACCGCGCGGGTCCCACGCGATGATGTCGAAATGGTCGATGACGTCGCGGCTGAAGTAGTAGGCGGCGTTCTGGGCGAGCGAACTACCCGGTGCACCGGGGCCCCCGGGGTTGACCAACAGAACACCGATGCGCTGGTCGGTCTTCAGTGCGCGTTGGCGTGACAACTTCAGGGTGAAGGTTCCGGTTGGTTGGGTGAAGTAGTCGTAGGGCACGGCGAGTTCCGCGCACTCGACGCCGTTGCACGACTTCCATTCCAGGGGCTTCGGTTGGAACGGAAGCGTGGACGTGGTTGACGGCTCGGTGTTCGGTGCCGTATCGGGGGAGGCGGATTCGCCGCCGCACGATGCGGCGGTTAACGCGACCACCGCGGCGAGGCCCCCGACGAGTCGTCGCTTCGGGTTCACCATGTGTCGATCATCGGGCGCTTCTTGCCCGATCGCACGGGTGGTGTCGGAGCGGCGTCGAGGAGGGCGATCAGACGCTCGCGCGTGTCGGCGGGGTCGATGACCTCGTCGATCTCGGCGTGCGCGGCGATGTTCAGTGCGCCGCCTCGTTCGTAGGCCGCCGCGATGAGCTTGTCCTCGAGCGCCTGACGTTCGACGGGGTCGGCGACCGCTTCGATCTCCTTGCGGTAGCCGAGTCGCACCGCACCCTCCAGACCCATGCCGCCGAATTCGCCCGTCGGCCACGACAGGGTGGGGTAGCGGCCGTGCAGGGTGCCGCCGGCCATCGCCTGCGCACCGAGGCCGTAGCACTTGCGCAGCACGACGGTGATCCACGGAACGGTGATGCTGCC
>CAYFNP010000236.1:0-2844 GCA_964344425.1 uncultured Bifidobacterium sp.
TGATGCGGCCGGTTGCGTGCGCGGTGTGCCACTTGTTGATCGTGGTGTCGAACTGCAGACCGGGATCGGCGCACTCCCACGCAGCCGTGGCGATTTCACGCCAGAGATCACGTGCGCGAATCGTGCGAACCGTCGAGCCGTCGGTGACGGCCTTCATGTTCCAGTCGCGGTCTTCGATGACTGCGTTCATGAAGTCGTCGGTGACGCGCACCGAGTTGTTCGCGTTCTGATACTGAATGGAGAATGCGTCGACGCCGTCGAGGTCCATATCGAAGCCGGCATCGCGCAGAACGCGCGCCTTGCGCTCTTCCTTCGCCTTGCACCAAATGAACTCTTGAACGTCGGGGTGATCGACGTTCAAGATGACCATCTTCGCCGCGCGACGGGTCTTGCCGCCCGACTTGATGGTGCCGGCGCTTGCGTCGGCACCGCGCATGAACGACACCGGCCCGGACGCGGTGCCGCCACCCTGCAGGTGCTCGAAGCTGGAGCGAATGTTCGAGAGGTTGATACCCGAGCCCGAACCGCCCTTGAAGATGGTTCCCTCTTCGCGGTACCAGTTGAGGATGCCTGCCATGGTGTCTTCGACCGCGAGGATGAAGCACGCACTCGCCTGCTGCGGCACGCCCTTGACACCGATGTTGAACCACACGGGGCTGTTGAAGGCCGCGCGTTGGGTGACGAGGATGAACTTCAGTTCGTTGCGGAAGGCCTCGGCCTCGTCGGCGTCGACGAAGTAGCCCCCCTCGATACCCCACGTGGTGATGGTGTCGGCAACACGATCGATGACCTGACGAAGCGACGTCTCGCGCTCCGGGGTGCCGAGGGTGCCGCGGAAGTACTTCTGGGCGACGATGTTCGTTGCGTTCAATGACCACGACGCGGGAATTTCGACGTCCTTCTGCTCGAAGGCGACCGATCCGTCCTTCCAGTTGGAGATGCGCGCATCGCGACGCTCCCACACGACAGTGTCGTAAGGATGAACACCGGGGCTGGTGAAGTGGCGGCGAATCCCGATGGACAACCGATCCGGTGCGAGAGACATGTCGTGGCCTTTCTGAAGGAGTGATCTGATGAGAGAGAAAACTGATGAGCGTTGTCGTGAGAGAACTTTTCCCTTTGAGGAGGACACCGCAACGCGAACCGCCACGCTCTTGTGACTCGGGTCACCTGCGTTCGCCGATTCAAGAGCGCAGAGGACCACACTGTGGTGGAGGCCGGCGAACCGGCGTCCACCACAACATGTTGTGGCTCTCCGCCCCCCTTTGCGGTGTCATCCACAACTGGTTGTGTAATTACAGCATTGTGCTTAACCCTTTGTCAACGATTGTCGGGGTGGCAGACGCCACCCGGCTTCGCCCCACACGATACGGACGACCCCCTGTGGGGAGGAAGTGGACAACGGTGTGAATTTCCCCTTTTTTCAGGGGATTGCGCTGTGGACGGCGGTGGATTTCGGCCGCCGGGTGCCGGCTACGCCACCGCGACAGCGACCGGGATGCCGTTCAGGACGCTGGTACCCGAAACGGGGTCGTACAGGTCCTCGTCGGTCAGCACGTTCGAGTTCACGCCGGCGTACTCCCCCGCAATACCCATCCGCGTGCCCGCGACCCCATGGCCCCAGCCATGCGGCAGGCTGACGACGCCAGGACGAATGTCGTCGGTGACCTCGACCGGTGCGAGCACCTCGCCGACGCGACTGCGAACGCGAACGGATTGACCCTGGGCGATGCCGCGAGCAGCCGCGTCGATCGGGTTCATCTGCAACGTGCAGCGCGGCTTGCCCTTCACGAGCACTTCGATGTTGTGCATCCACGAGTTGTTCGAGCGAAGGTGCCGTCGGCCGACCAGCATCAACGAATCGGATTTTGCGGATTCGACGGCGTGTGCCCACAGGCGGTCGATGTCGTCGAGAAAATCCTGCGGCGCCAACTCGATGCGACCCGAGGCCGTGCGCAGAACCTCGGGCAGGCGAGGCTTCAACGCGCCGAGGTCGACGCCGTGCGGATTGTCGAGCAACGTGTCGAGCGACAAGCCGCCCGGTGCGGCTCCAAATGCGTCGCCGTACGGCCCGGTGCGCAACATGAAATCGACGATTCGTGCGGGTCCCCTGCGACCGTCGCGCGACAAGGTCGCCACAATTTCGTCGGCGTCGCGGCCGCACACGTTCGACGTCGAATCACGAACCGCAGAGTCGACCATCGCCCGCAACGCGGCATCGTCGGCGATCGACGCGTCGACATCGACACCCAGACCCTGGGCGATCATTCCGAGCTTGGCGAGGATCTCCCATTCATCGGGCTGATCGTCGCTCTTCGCGAGTACGGCAGGGCTGTAGTTGGCGACGTTGCGGATTGCGAATGCGAGCAGGAACACGTCGTAGTGATCGCGCTCGAGGTGCGACGGCGGCGGAAGTATCACGTCGGCGTGTCGGGTCGTCTCGTTGAGATAAATGTCGACGCTGACCATGAAGTCGAGCGACGAAAGCGCGCGTGCCAGGCGCTCACCGTTGGGATTCGAAAGAATCGGATTGCCCGCAAGCGTGACCATCGCGCGAATTTGTCCGTCACCGGGAGTTTCGATTTCCTCGGCCATCGCAGCAACCGGGAATTCACTCATCAGTTCGGGCAGGCCCTTCACACGCGTGCGTGCCTTGCCGTAACGGAATCCCTTGCCCTTTCCGGGTTGACCCTTGGTCGTCGAGCCTCCGGCAGCGGGCAGCGTGAACATGGCGCCACCTTCGCGATCGAGGTTGCCAGTGAGCGTGTTCACGACGTCGACCAACCACGACGTGGTGGCTCCGAACGACGTCGTGGTGGTGCCGATGCGCCCGTACACCGCGGC
>CAYFNP010000237.1:0-2834 GCA_964344425.1 uncultured Bifidobacterium sp.
GCGGGATCGAGTTCGCCGATTCGCGAACGCAGCTGAGCGATCGGAATGTTCTTCGCCCCGTCGATCGAGCCCGTTTCGTATTCGCCCTCGTTGCGCACGTCGACCAGTTGAACGTTGTCGACCTTGTGGCGACGCACCGCAAACTGTGCGCGCGTCAAACGCGACCCCTGCACCACGTTCTCGAAGTCGCTGCCCAGGTCGTCGACCGACACCCAGCCCAGCAACTTGTCGTAGCCGATGCGCGCAAGGCGAACCTTGGCCTCGAGTTCGGTGCCGGGTTCGGTGACGACCACGATCTCTTCGTCGGGGTTCACCACCGCGCCGGCAAATTCGGCGTAGCGACCCTGCAGGCCGACGTTCACAGAACCGCGCAGGTGTCCGGTTGCAAAGAACTGCGGGTCGCGCGTGTCAAGGATGCGTGCGCCGTAGCGGGCCCTCCACATTGCCTCGCCGATGGTCAGCTGTTTGGGAGCGGTGTGCTCGTCGAGCACTCCGCGGTTCTGGGCGTTCAACTTTGCGTCGAAGACGAAATACCCGGGGGCCGGTGGTTGGCCCTCGGACACGATGTCGACGAAAGTCTTCGGGTCGCGAATCTGCAGTGCGTAGTTGTCGCGGCGTTGGTCGCCGATGGTCGACATCGTTTCGGTCGAAAGGTTCTTGCCACACGCGGAACCCGCACCGTGCGCCGGAAGAACGCGGGTCGAGTCGGGGAGTGTCAGCAACTTGTCGTGCAGCGAGCGGAACAACATTGCACCCAACTCTTCCGACGACTTGCCAACCGACACCAACAGATCGGGGCGGCCCACGTCACCGATGAACAGCGTGTCGCCCGTCAGCACGGCGTACGGCGCGGCATCGGTCGGGTGCTCCCACACGACAATCGACATCGACTCGGGCGTGTGCCCCGGCGTCAGGCGCATCTCCAATTCGACGCGACCCAACGAGTAGCGCTCGCCATCGTTGAACAAGCGCGCCGCGAACTCGGGCTTGGCCGCGGCGCCGTAACCGATGACCGCCCCGGTGGCAGACGCCAACTCGAGATGTCCCGACAGGAAGTCGGCGTGGAAGTGGGTTTCCAGAACCAGTTCGATCTTCGCGCCGTGCGTCGCAGCGGAGTCGATGTACTGCTGCACGTCGCGTGTGGGATCGACAACGACCGCGCGCTTCGAGGTCTTGTCGATGATCAGGTACGACGCCTGCGACAGACAATCCAAATAGAACTGCTGGCACAGCAGGGTGTCGGAACGCTGCGACTCGGCCCAGGCCAACATTCCGCCGCGCAGGTTCACCGCCTTGAATCCCGCCTCGCGATACAGGTCGGCGGCCTTTCCACTGCGATTGCCGCTGCGACACAGGAACGCGATCGGCACGTTCTTGTCGAACGACCACATGCGATCTTCAACCTCGCCCAGCGGCACGTTGATCGCACCGTCGATTGTGCCCTCGGCGAACTCTTCGGGTTCGCGCACGTCGACCAACACTGCACCCGCAGCAACGACGGAGTGCACGTTCACGACGTCGGTGTCTGCGTTCAGGTTCAACATGATTCCCTCGGTTCAGCGTATACCCCCATGGGTATACGCGGTCAATCGCATGACTCCTATAACAACTAGCCTCCAGCACATGTCGGACATCACCTTCAGTCACCTCGACCCCCTTGGACGGGCCCGCATGGTCGACGTGACCCAGAAGGACCCCACCGCCCGCCGCGCCGTCGCCCGGGCCAAGGTCTTCATGAAGCCCGAAACCACCGCGGCCATCGCCAACCGCGAGGTGAAGAAAGGCGACGTTCTTGCCGTCGCGCGCGTGGCCGGAATCCAGGCCGCCAAGCGCACCAGCGACATGATCCCGCTGTGTCACCCGCTTCTCATCGGGTCCGTCTACATCAACTTCGAGATCGGCGACGACCACGTCGCCATCGAGGTTCAGGTCGACACGATCGACCGCACCGGCGTGGAAATGGAAGCCCTCCACGCCTGCACCGTCGCCGCCCTGACCATCTATGACATGTGCAAGTCGGCCGACAAGGGCATGGTCATCGGCGAGGTCGCCCTGTGGGAAAAGAGCGGCGGCCGCGACGGCACCTACCGCCGCGAGTCGATTTAGGTCCCCAAAGCCGCCAAAACCGCGTAAATCAAGCGAAACAAAGCTCGAACCCGTGGCCGAAGCGGACGCAAATCACACCTAGGTCGTTTCCCTGCCTCGATCCCGCCTTTAGACTTGCCGAGGTTGTTCGGACCCCCGAACGTCGACCGAAGTGACAGGACTGTTACAGGTGAGCAAAGTCATTCTTCTTCTTGTGGGAGCAATGTGGGCAGCAGTGCTGCTTCCGCCGTTGTTCCGCACCAGGTTTGACCGCCCGCAGTCGTCCGTCGACGTCTTCCGTCGCCAGCTCAACACCCTGCAGTTCGGCGCCTACCAGCCCCGCCCGCAGCCCGGCTACCGCCGCCCCGTCCAGGCCGCTCACCCGATGCGCCAGATGGCCCGCCCCTTCGCCCCTTCGGCTCCCGCCCAGCGTCGCGCACCCATCGTTCCCCAGCCCGGCATGCGCACCCACCACACCACCTCGCACGGCATCCCGCGCCCGGCCACGAACCTCTACGGAATTCCCACGCGCGAACTCGTCCGCCGTCGCCGTCAGAACATCTTCAACAGCCTGCTCGGCCTGAACGTCGGTTCGCTCTTCCTCGCCTTCACCACCGGCTCGACCCTCATGATTTGGGTCTTCGCGATCGCGTTCCTCTCCTTCATCGGCTACTGCTACATGCTCGCCCAAATCCGCGCCCAGCAGACCAGCCGCCGCTACGCCCGCCCGTACTACCGCGCCGCGTAGT
>CAYFNP010000238.1:0-2830 GCA_964344425.1 uncultured Bifidobacterium sp.
GGCTGGTCGTGCCGGCCTGTGCGCCGAACTTCAGGTCCTTCAGATCAGCAACCGATTTGGCCGACGCGGCCTTCGAGTCGGCGAAACCGACGATCGCCTGATTGCTGGTGTAGTAAGGATCGCTGAACGACACGGTCTTCTTGCGTTCGTCGGTGATCGAGTACTGCTGAAGGTTGAAGTCGAAGTTCTTCGCGCCGGGCTGGATCGCCTCGTCGAAGGTTGTGCGCACCCACGTCACGTTGGCGGCGTCGAAGCCCATCTCGGTCGCAACGGCGTACGCGACCGCGGCCTCGAAGCCCTCGCCACTTTCGGGTGCATCGTTCTCGACCCACGGCGAGAACGCCGGCGAGCCGGTGCCGATGGTCAACTTGCCGTCCGCGAGGGTCTTGCCCGTGGTGCAGTCGTTGCCGGTGCCGCCGGCCAACTTTGCATCGCTCTCGGCAGCGGTCGTGTCGGCGGTTGCCGTCGTGTCGGCGGTCGCCGTGCTGTCGGCCGTCGCAGTGGTGTCGGCACTCGACGACGAATCGTCGTCGCCGCACGCCGCTAGAAGAAGACCCGCAGCGACGAAGACGCTGGCGAGGGTTCTGAAGGAATGATTGCGCATGTGAGCATCTGCTTTCTGTGGGGTGGGCCGCCCGTGGGCGGGACCTCAAAAGTGTGACCGATGTCTTGACCGTGAGACAAACGGGGGTCTAACGTCTCACGCATGGGGAGGGGTGTGAGTCGGGACGAAGACCGCGTGCTCGACGCCACGCGTCTGTGCATCGACGAATTGGGCCTCTCGCGGGTCACCGTCGACGACATCGTTGCGCGGTCGGGCGTGTCGCGGGCGACCATCTACCGGCTCTTTCCCGGCGGCCGAGACGTGCTGTTCGAGGCAATGCGTGTGCGCGAGCTCGAGGTCTTCTTCGAGAAGTTGCGCGGCGAAGCCGAGGGTGCGACCGACCTCGGCGACCTGCTCGCACGTTGCATCGTGGTGTCCAGTCGAGAACTGGCGAGCGACGAACACCTTGCGACGCTGCTCGCCGCCGAACGCGGCGAGGCGCTTGGTCAGTTGACCGTCGATGGCCTTCCGCGCGTCATCCACATGGCGACCACGTTCATCACGCCACTTGCCGAGAAGTATCTCGATCACGAGGCCGCCGCGCAGGTGGTCGAAGTGATCGCGCGCCTCGTCATCTCGTACTTCCTCGCCCCCGGCACACGCGTCGACTTCACCGATTACGCCAGTGTGCGTCACTTCCTCGACACCTTCGATTTCCTTACCCATCCGGCAGTCGTCACGAACGACTGACACAACCACAGACCTCATAACAAGGAGCCAGCAATGTCAATCGTCGAGAAGGACAACAAGTCGATCATCGGCCGCGATGAATTGAACGACATCGAGGCCATCCTCAGCGTCACGAACACCGACGTCGACGAGGTGTTGCACGCCGTTCGCGACGACTCCGACGCACTGTTCACGTGGGACTACTCACTTGCCCGGCCGAACCTGCGCCGCCTGTACGAAAAGGCGAAGACCGGTCAGTGGAACGGCACGACCGACCTGCCGTGGAACACCGATGTCGACATCGAGGCCACGATTGCCGCCGATCAGGCCGCAATCGGCGCCGGCATCGATCCCGCGCAGTACATCGGTACACCCGTCGAAAAATGGGGCGACAAGGAATGGATCGACTTCGGCATCGAAGGTCGTCGGTGGAGCCTGTCGCAGTTCCTGCACGGCGAGCAGGGTGCATTGCTCTGTACGGCAAAGATCGTCGAGACCGTGCCGTGGTACGACGCGAAGTTGTACGCGAGCACCCAGGTCATCGACGAAGCGCGTCATGTCGAGGTCTTTGCGCGGTATCTCGACGAAAAGCTCGGCGGTGGGTACCAGATCAACGCCCACCTTCGCATGCTGCTCGACGACATCATCACCGACAGCCGGTGGGACATGACGTATCTCGGAATGCAGATCATGGTCGAGGGCCTGGCTCTCGCTGCGTTCGGATTCATGCACCAACTCACGAACGAACCGCTTCTCAAGCAACTTCTGCGCTATGTCATGAGCGACGAGGCGCGTCACGTTGCGTTCGGTGTTCTGTCGTTGCAAGAGGCGTATGCGGAAATGAGCGACGCTGAAATCCTCGAGCGTCAGCAATTCGCCTACGAGGCAAGCGTGCGCATGCGCGACCGCTTCCTGCAGCAAGAGGTGTGGGAGCGCATGGGCGTAAAGCCCAAGGAGATCGTGCCGTTGGTGTTGCAGGACCCGACCCGCACGATGTTCCAGCAGATGCTCTTTGCCAAGATCGTCCCGAACTGCAAGAAGCTCGGTCTGCTCGACCGCAACGACGGATGGCTACGCCACCGCTACGAAGAGATGGGCGTCATCCAGTTCGAGGATTGGGAGAACACGGGCGACGAGTACCTGAAGTTCGAACTCGGCCAGGACGCGCCGGCTCCCGGCCAGCACTAGTCAATCGGTTGTCCCCGCGTCGGGTCGACTCACTACGCTGAGTCGCCTATGGCGCACGAATCCGATCCCGCGTTCCGTTCGTTCCACGCCCTGCGTATCAAGGGTTTTGCCAAGGCCGACATGGTGGCCGACATCGCCGATATCAGCGTCGCCGAAGCCGAGTCGCACCTGAAGGACCTGCTCGGTCGTGAACTTGCCCTCTTTCGCGAGGCCCGGTCGCTGTGGCAGATCACACCGGCCGGCAAGGAAGCCCATCGCGACGCATTGGCCGCCGACACGCCGGCGTCTGCGTTGGCGGCCCTGCACGATCCGTACGAGGAATTTCTGGTCATCAACAACGCGTTCAAGGAACTCTGCGGAGAGTGGCAG
>CAYFNP010000239.1:0-2820 GCA_964344425.1 uncultured Bifidobacterium sp.
CAACATCAACTACACCAACGTCTGCACGTTCAAGTGCCGCTTCTGCGGGTTCGCCAAGGGCAAGTTGTCGTTGAACCTGCGTGGCACGCCGTACTTGCTGACACTCGACGACATCGCTCAGCGCGCCGCCGAGGCGGCGGCGATGGGTGCCACCGAGGTCACGCTGCAGGGCGGAATCCACCCCGACTTCGACGGCAACTACTACATCGACGTCGCCCAGGCGGTGAAGGACGCGGTTCCCGAAATCCACGTGCACGGTTTCACCGCCCTCGAGGTCACCGAGGGAGCGCGCCGACTCGGTGAATCACTCGAGTCGTACCTCACGCGCCTGAAGGAAGCCGGTCTCGCGTCGCTGCCCGGAACCGCGGCAGAAATCCTCGACGACAAGATCCGCGCGGTGCTCTGCCCCGACAAGATCAACACCGAGGAATGGCTCGAGTGCCACCGTGTCGCTCATCGTGTCGGCCTGCGGTCGAACATCACCATCATGTTCGGCAGTATCGAAGGCATCGATTCGTGGGCCAAGCACATGGTCGTCACGCGCGACCTGCAACGCGAAACCGGTGGCTTCACCGAATTCGTCGGACTTCCCTTCGTCCACATGGCATCGCCGATCTATCTGCAACGTCAGGCCCGACGCGGTCCGACGTTCCGCGAAACACTGCTGCTGCACGCCGTCGCGCGCATCGCCTACCACGGCCTCATCGACAACATTCAGGTGTCGTGGGTGAAGATCGGTGTCGACGGCGCGCGTCAGCTGCTGAAGGCGGGCTGCAACGATGTCGGCGGAACGTTGATGGACGAGAACATCTCGCGCGCGGCCGGCGCAGCGCACGGCCAGAAGATGAGCGAGGATTCGTTCAGCGCCCTCGTTGCACCGCTCGGCCGCAGGCTCGAACAGCGCACCACCCTTTACGGGCGCACGCCGGGCGGAAGCGAACTCACCAGTTCGCGTGCGTGATCGATGTCCAGTTTCACCTGGGCGATCAACGCATCGGGCCCGTTGAATTTGCGTTCCGAGCGCAGGAAGTGCGTGAACTGAACCCGAGCCGCCTCGCCGTACAGGTCGACCGACGCGTCGATGAGGTGGGCTTCGAGCAGCGATGAGTCGCTGTGCTCGTAGAACGTGGGGCGCCGTCCGAGGTTGATGGCGCACGCCCATCGTGAACCATCGGGCCGCGTGTACACACCCGCGTACACCCCATCGGCCGGCAGGCAGATGTAACCGGGAACCTGAACGTTCGCCGTGGCGAACCCGATGGTGCGACCTCGCTGGTCACCCGTCCCCACGGGTCCGCGGGCCTCGAAGTAGTGGCCCAACATGTGGGCTGCTGTGGCAACGTCGCCACCCTTCAACGCGCGGCGGATTGCGGTGGAACTGATCGGCTCATCGACTCCGTCGTCGCGCTGCAGAAGTTCGAGGGGCCCGACCGTGAAGTCGTTGCTCGCACCTTCTTCGCGCAGCATCGATACGTCACCCGCACGGTTACGCCCGAAGTGAAAATCCTCGCCCACTGCGACGTGACCCACCCCCAGACATCCGACCAGCACCCTGCGGATGAAATCACGCGGATCCTCGGCGGCCTGGGCCCTGTCGAACGGAACGACCACGACGGCATCGACACCGGTCGCCTCGAGCAACTCCAACTTCTGGTCGAGGTCCGTCAGCAACAGCGGCGCCGATTCGGGCCGCACGACGGACGCCGGGTGACGGTCGAACGTGACGACCGCGCTCACCGCCCCATCGGCCTCGGCACGTTTGCGCACCGCAGCAATCACGGAATGATGTCCCTTGTGGACGCCGTCGTACGCACCGATCGTGACGACCGAACGTCGGCCCGGCCACGGCGACTGCGACAGATCGTTGACGACCAACATCGACGAAACGCTATCCGCCGACCGCGATGAGCACTGCGGGCTTCACCAACGGCTTGCCATCGGAGTCCGCGCGTTCCGTCTTTTCGTACACGCCCAGCAATCCACCATCGGGTGCGTGCACCCGCCACGGACCGTTACCCGTGAATCGTTCCCCGGCGGGAAGCATCGCGCCGTTCAGCACCCGCGCAACGGTCTCCCCGTCCAAGTCGACCCGGGGCAGGTGCGACACCATTTCGACTTCGTCGAGCAGTGTCGGCGCATCAATTGTCGAACACATGTCTTCGGTGAAGCGCCCGACGCGTTGACGTCGCAGACGCCTGATGTGTGCGCCGCCTCCCAGCAGCCGGCCGAGGTCGTCGCCCAGGCTTCGCACATAGGTACCCGATGAACACGACACGCGCATCGACCACACGCCGGCCTCGCCCGTCTCGTCGAGGTCGAACCGTGACACGTGAACAGGACGCGCCTTGCGGTCGACCTCGATCCCCTCGCGGGCGTACTCGTGCAACCTCTTTCCTTCGACCTTCAGCGCCGACACCATCGGCGGAACCTGCTCGATGTCGCCCAGCAGCCGTTCGCTGACCACGCGGCGCGCGGCATCGATCGTCACCGACGACATATCGAACGTCTCCAACACCTCACCACCATCGTCGAGGGTCGAGGTGCGGGAACCGAGCACCAACTCGCACGAGTAGTCCTTGTCCGCACCCGTCACCCACTGCATCAGTCGCGTGGCCCGACCGACTCCTACGACCAGAACTCCCGTCGCATCGGGATCGAGCGTGCCTGCATGACCAATGCGCCGCTCACCGAGCGCCTTGCGCAACTTGCCGACCACGTCATGGCTGGTCATCCCCGCCGGCTTGTCGATGACGACCGTGCCGTGCACCACGGGCGGCCTGCGCTTCGCCATGCGTCGAAACTACCCCCGAAAGCAAGAAC
>CAYFNP010000240.1:0-2802 GCA_964344425.1 uncultured Bifidobacterium sp.
AAACATAGGGGGAATGATGAGGAAGAGTTCGGGGAAGAAGCTGGCGTGGACCGCCGTGCTTGCGTTGATGGTCGGCGGCCTCGCGTCGTGCGGCGACGACGACGGCGGTGGCAGCGGCGCAATGGAAAAGCTGGGCGATGGCGAAGGCGAGGTCAACCTCATCGCATGGGCCGGCTACGTCGAGAACGGCTCGACCGACCCCGCGGTCGACTGGGTGACGGATTTCGAAAAGGAATCCGGTTGCAAGGTCAACGTGAAGATCGGCAACACCTCCGACGAGATGGTCGCACTGATGCAGAGCGGTGAGTACGACGGCGTGTCGGCGTCGGGTGACGCTTCGTTGCGTCTCATCGCGGGTGGCGACGTTGCGCCGGTGAACACCGACCTCGTCCCGAACTACGCAGACGTGTTCGAAGGCCTGAAGAACCGCCAGTGGAACAGCAAGGACGGCGTTTCGTACGGCATTCCGCACGGTCGCGGTGCCAACGTCATGGCCTACAACACCGAGTCCGGTGACGCTCCGACTTCCATCAACGACATGTTCGACCCGAACAGCAAGTGGGCCGGCAAGATCTCGGTCTACGACGCGCCGATCTACATCGCCGACGCGGCGATCTACCTGATGGCGAACAAGCCGGACCTCGGTATCGAAAATCCGTACGCACTCGACCAGGCGCAGTTCGACGCTGCCATCGAGGTGTTGAAGGCCCAGAAGCCGATCGTCGGTCAGTACTGGTCGCTGTACACCGACCAGCAGGCGGCGCTCGAAAAGGGCACGGTCACACTCGGTACGTCGTGGCAGGTCATCGTCAACCTCGCACAGGGCAACGGTGCAAAGGTCGACGCCGTGAAGGCCAAGGAAGGTGCAACGGGTTGGTCCGACACCTGGATGATCTCCAGCAAGGCCAAGCACCCGAACTGCATGTACATGTGGATGAACCACATCATCTCGCCGAAGGCCAACGCGGCCGTCGCCGAGTGGTTCGGTGAGGCACCGTCGAATGCGAAGTCGTGCGCCGAAACCGCCTCGCCCGACCATTGCAAGATCTTCCATGCGGACGACGAGTCGTATTTCAAGGACGTCTGGTACTGGACGACGCCCACCAAGGAGTGCCTCGACGGTCGCACCGATGTCGACTGTGTTCCGTTCTCCGAGTGGGTGAACGCCTGGAACGAACTGCGCGCCTAGCGCGATAAGAGCGGATGTCCACGGTGGGTGCAGGAGCGAGGGTGACCTCGTACTTCCGCACCCACCGTCGACTCGCTCTCGGCACCACCATCACGGCGCCATTGCTGTGGCTCGTCGTCGTGTACGTCGGGTCGCTCGCGCTGCTGGTGGTCAGTGCGTTCTTCCGGCTCGACGACTTCACCGGTGAGACGAAGACGGCATTCGTCTTCGACAACCTGCGCGAAGTCGTCTCGAAGGGTGTCTACCGAACGTTGATCCTGCGCAGCGTCGGTGTCGCGGCGGCCGTGACGGTGATCTGTCTCGCGGTCGCCCTTCCCGTCGCTTTCTACATCTCGCGGCTCGCGTCGCGGCGCACGAAGCGTGGCCTCATCGTCGCATTGCTGCTGCCACTCTGGGCCGGCTACCTGGTCAAGGCGTATGCGCTGCGCGCGATCCTCGAACCGGGCAGCGGCGACGGCACCGGCGGCTTCCTGAAGAGCACGATCGGCTGGTCGCCGGGTTTCGGTTACGGCGCGGTCATCGTGACGCTCTGTTTCCTCTGGTTCCCGTACATGTTGCTGCCGGTGTACGCGGGTCTTGAACGGCTGCCCGATTCGCTGCTCGATGCATCGAGCGATCTCGGTGCGGGTTCGTGGCGCACGTTCGTCTCGGTCGTCATGCCGATGCTCGTTCCGTCGATCGCGGCCGGCAGCATTTTCACCTTCTCGTTGTCGTTGGGCGACTACATCACCGTCAAGATCGTCGGCGGTACCGCACAGATGATCGGCAACATCATCGAGCGGGTTCTTCTTGCGCCGAACCAACCACTTGCGGCCGCCTTCACCGTCTGGCCGATCGTCATCATGCTGGGCTACCTCGCCGTCATGGCGCGGCTCGGAGCATTCGAGAACCTCTGATGCGCGTGTCACGGCGGGCCTCGATGTCGCTGCGGGCGATGACGTACGCGGTCATCGCACTCGTTTACCTGCCTCTGCTCCTCGTCGTCGTGCTGTCGTTCAACTCGCGCAACTCGTTCACCTGGCCCCCTGGTCGACTGACGACGAAGTGGTGGAGCCGCATCGCGCAGGTCGACAGTGCACGCGAGGCGTTCACTACGTCGATTCGGCTGGCGCTTGCGGCAGTCGTCATCGCGGTGATTCTCGGGACCTTGCTTGCATTCGCGTTGCAGCGGTTCGAGTTCTTCGGCAAGCGTGTAGTCAGCTTCCTCGTCGTCTTGCCGATCGCGCTTCCGGGCATCGTCACGGGTGTGGCGATGCGCAACACGTTCGTACGGTTCGGATTCGATCTCGGCTTTGCGTCGGTCGTCGTCGGCCACTCGACGTTCTGCATCGTCATCGCCTACAACAACGTGGCGGCACGCCTGCGGCGCCTCGCCCCCAACCTGCGCGAGGCGTCGGCCGATCTCGGCGCCAACGGCTGGCAAACGTTCCGCCACGTCACCTGGCCGCTCGTCCGCGGAAGCGTCGTCGCCGGCAGCATCCTCGCCTTCGCGCTCAGTTTCGACGAGATCGTGGTCACCACCTTCACCGCCGGTGCGGGAGTCGAGACGCTTCCACAGTGGATCCTGAACAACTTCTCGCGACCGAACGTGTTGCCGTTCGTCACCGTGGTGG
>CAYFNP010000241.1:0-2802 GCA_964344425.1 uncultured Bifidobacterium sp.
AGAACGCTCCAAGCTGCGGACACGGCTGCGATCTCGGCGTGATCGATTGGTCGACCCTGTCGAGCGGCCGAATCGGGATGCAGTTCGCGCATGCGACGGCGATATGCGTCCTTCAACGCACGCGGTGATGCTCCGCGACGCACACCAAGTACGTCGTAGTGGTCGCGCCGATCGGTCACGGATGCATCAATAGCCGAGTTCGGCGTGAATCGCACCAACGAGCGCCTCACCCGCGGCGAATCGGCGGACATTGTCCGTGATCCGCTCGGTGAGCAACGGCACTGCCATTTCGGGCGTGTTGCCGACGTGCGGCGTGATGATGCAGTTAGGCAGCGACCACAGCGGGTGACCAGCTGGCAACGGCTCGGGGTCCGTGACGTCGAGCGCAGCGCCGCCGATCACCTTTTCGCGCAATGCCCACACCAGATCGTCGGTGACGATGTGCCGGCCGCGACCGACGTTGACGACCCATGCATGTCGTTCCATCTGTTCGAACTCCGCCCGACTGAGAATGCCATCGGTGTCGGGCGTCAGTGAGAGCGCAACCACGACCGCATCGGCGCCGACCAGAGCATCGATCAGGTTCGCGCTTGTCATGACGGCGTCGGCACCCTCGAAGTGTTCGGGCATGTTGCGCACGACGGTGATGTGGCAATTGAACGGGGACAACAACCGCACGAGCGACCGCGTGATCCCACCGGCTCCGAGGATCGTCACGTTGGCGCCGAGCAGGTTGCGACCGACGGGACCGGTCCACTCGCCCACCCGGGCATAGGCGCCGATATTGCGCATGCCCGCGAGCAGAAGTCCCACGACGTGCTCCGCGACGGGTTCGGCATAGACACCCTTGCCACACGTCCACAACCGCGCTTCGTCGACGAGGTGGACGAAGCGTTCGACCCCGGCCCACGGCAATTGCACCCATTCGATGTGCGGATTCACGTCGAGCATGTCGGCAAGACCCGACACATCGATCGGCGACGACCAGACCAAACCGCGGGCCTGGCCGGGTTCGACGATTCTCCCGCCACCCGCCGTGACAGCGGTGCGAATCCATTCGGGCGTCGAGTCCGGCCCGACGGCAATCAGTGCTTCTTTGCTCACGTTGTGGTTGTCTCCGTCGCGCCGTTCAGGCACCGTGTCCTTCGAGTTTCGCCTGGCGACGGTTGCCGATGATCGTTCCCGTCACCATCAGGGTGACGCTGACGACAAGCAGCATCGTGGCGAGCACGTTGATCTGCGGCGGGATCTTCACGCGCGACGCGCCGAAGATCTGCAACGGGAAGGTGATGAGCGAACCCGCGTTGAAGAAGGTGATGATGAAGTCGTCGATCGACAGCGCGAACGACAGCAGCGCGGCCGCCAGGATTCCCGGAAGGATCAGCGGGAAGGTGATTCTCCAGAAGGCACGCGACGGCGTCGCGCCAAGATCCATGGCCGCCTGCTCGAGGGTCCAGTCGAAGCCGCGGATGCGTGCCCGCACCGTCACCGCGACGAACGAAATCTGGAACATGATGTGCGCGATGATCACCGTGACGTACCCGAAGTGGACTCCACGGTTGAGGAACAGCGTGGCAAGCGACGAACCGAGAACGATCTCGGGCGAGGTCAGCGGAAGAACGAGGAACAGGTTGACCCCACCGCTGCCCTTGAACTTGTAGCGGCTGAGACCGAGTGCGATCATCGAACCCAGGATCGTTGCGCAGACTGTCGACACGAGGGCGATTCGCAGACTGACCCACAGCGCGCTGGTCAGTTCGGATTCGACGAACGGATGCGCCCAGTTGTTCAGGGTGAACCCCTGCCACTTGATGTTGAACTTTCCCTTCGGCGCGTTGAACGAAAAGATCACGATCACCAGAATCGGCAGGAAGATGTACACCAAGCCGAGACCGGCGATCGTGTTGATCACCCGCTGACCGACGCGCTGCCGCCGCGAAAACGCCGTCACGCCAGATCCTCTGTCCCCATGAAGCGGGTGTAGACGAGGACGGCGACCGTGATGATGAACATCAGAACGAACGACATCGCCGAGGCGACCGGGTAGTTCAACTGACGCAGGAACTGGTCCTGGATCGAGTTGCCGATCATCGTCGTCTTCGGGTTGCCCAGGAACTGCGCGTTCACGAAGTCGCCCGCAGCGGGGATGAAGACGAGAAGGCTTCCGGCAAAGACACCCGGCAACGACAGCGGCACCACGACCTTGCGGAAGGCAGCGGTCGCCGAGGAATACAGGTCCATCGCCGCATCGACGAGACGCACGTCGATCTTCTCGAGACTGACGTAGATCGGCAGCACCATGAACGGCAGGAAGTTGTAGGTGAGGCCGCCGATGACAGCGGCGGGCGTGTTCAACAGCTTGCCGTTCTGCATGATGTTCAGCGACTCGAGCACACCCGACAGATGCAGGTTGCGGATGATTGCCACGACCGGACCCTCGTCGGCGAGGATGTTGCCCCACGCGAGCGTTCGGATGAGATACGACGTGAAGAACGGAATCACGACGAGACCGAGCAGGATGTTGCGGTACTTGCCACCGCGGAATGCGATCACGTAGGCCAGCGGGTAGCCGATGAGAATGGTCAGCAGCGTGGCGATACCCGCGTAGCCGAAACTGCGCAGAAACTGCGGCCTGAAGTCGGTGAGCGCGGTCTTGTAGTTGTCCCATTCCCAGGTGAACGACGGGAAGAAGTCGAATCGACTCGACTTGCTGGACAGCGACATCACGACCATCGACCACAGGGGCGCCAGGAAGAAGAGGCTCAACCACAGGATTCCCGGCTTCAACAGGCCGTACGGGGC
>CAYFNP010000242.1:0-2801 GCA_964344425.1 uncultured Bifidobacterium sp.
CGCTTGCTCGACGACCCGAATCAACGGGCGGCCATGGCGGTCGAGTCACGCCGACGCGCCGTCGAAGGGTTCGCCTACGACGTGCTGTCGGATCGTCTCTGGAATACGCTTCGCGCGCTTCCGTCATGAAGACTTCATCCGTGTCGCCAATCATCCGATTCAACGTCGTGGCAACGGCTGTCTTCTGTGTCGTAGCCACCGTTGCGGCCGTCTCGTTCGACGATGCTTCGCGCGTTGCGATCGTCGCGGTCGCGCTGATTCTGTTCGCCGTCGGTGTCGCGACCTTCCTGCTCGGATTCTTCACCGCGGTTCAGCGCAGTCGGGAGAGCGAGATCGCCGTGTCGCAGTTGTTCTTCCTCGCGGGCGGCATCGCGCCGCGGGCAGCGAAGCTGCCGATGAATGTGTGTCTGGCCGTCCAGGCGGCCGTAGGTATCGCCGCCGCAATTGCGCGGCCCTCGACCGACGGCAAGGCCGGCAGCGTTCTCGCATTCGGTGTGCTCGTGCCGATGCTCGGCCTCGGCCTGAACGGCCTGTGGGCGTCGCGGCACGGGCAGTTCGCCGTCAGGGAACTCGGCGGGGAAGAGCCCGAAGCCGACGAGTAATCGCGTCACGCCTCGCCAATGACCCGCGCGTCGGGCCCCGCGTGGGTAACAATGGGGGAATGGCCGATACCGCCAAGCAAACGACCGTCATCGCCTCGAGCCCCGAGCGCTGCTTCCAGGTGGCCACCGAATTCGAGCGGTACCCGGAGTGGGCGAAGGACGTCAAGGAAGCGGTCGTCCTCGAACGCGACGCCGCGGGCCGTGGCACGAAAGTTGAGTTCCGTGCTTCGGCACTGGGACGCAGCACGCACTACACGCTGGGTTACACCTACGGCGACTCGCCCCTCACGATCGCGTGGCGCCTGGTCGACGGTGACATCATGCGCACCCTCGATGGTGACTACATGTTCGAACAGGTCAGCAATGGCACGCTCGTCACCTACGACCTGTCGATCGATCTCGTCATTCCGCTTCCGGGGTTCGTGAAGCGACGCGCGGAGAACCGCATTCTCCACACGCTCACGGAACTCAAGTCGCGCTGCGAAGCGTGACCCGGGTCGGCCGAACGTGACTCTCCGCCGTCTCGGCATCGACGTTGGCGGCACGAAGACGCTCGGTGTCGTCGTCGAATACGGCACGAATGGTCCGACCGTGGTCGACGAAGGGTTGATGCCCACCGACGGAAACGCCGACCCCGTCGCCGCGTTGGCACGATTCGCGCGCAGTTTTCCCTCGGTCGCGTCGGTCGGTGTGGGATTCGCCGGTCTCGTCCAACGCGACGGAGTGGTCAACCAGACGACGCACCTGCCCGGCACGCGCGGTGTCGCGATGCGGGCCGAACTCGAATCCGCGCTCGGTTTGCCTGTCGCGATCGACAACGACGCAACGTGCGCGGCGGTTGCCGAATGGCGGATGGGTGCAGGGCGAGGTTGTTCCGATGTTCTCGCCGTGACCCTCGGTACCGGGATAGGCGGTGGTGCAATCGTCGACGGAAAGCTGGCGCGCGGCCACCACGGTCTCGCTGCTGAGTTCGGGCACTTGGTCGTTCAGCGCGACGGCGAGCAGTGCAAATGCGGCAGGCGTGGCTGCTGGGAGATGTACGCGTCGGGCGACGCGCTGTCACGAGTGTCGCGCGGACTCGGGCTCGACGATGTGCTCGCGGCCGCCGCATCCGGTCATGCCGAAGCGGCACGTCACGTCGACGACTTCGCAAGGTGGGTGGCGCTCGGACTTGCGAATCTCACCAACGCGTACGACCCCGAGTGCATCGTGCTTGGCGGTGGGCTGGGTTCGCGTGCAGACTTGTTGCCGCCCGTCGAGCAGCATTTCCGCGGTTCGGACCGCAGCCATGCAGGCCGACCGCTCCCGCGATTGGCGACCGCGGTGCTGGGTCATCGTGCCGGCGCGATCGGCGCGGCGCTACTCAACGACGATCGGTGACGCGGCGCAGGCCGGCGAGCCACTGCTCGTGGGCGATGTCCGCAAAAACACGCAGTTCCTCGTTGGGTTCGAACTCGCGGTCGACGTGTCGCGCCGCTGCAATCTCATCGAGCGACGACCACACGCCCTCGGCCAGGCCGGCGAGAAACGCGGCACCCTGTGCGGTGGTCTCGCGGTCGATAGGGCGTTCGACGACGATGCCCAGTTGGTCGGCTTGCATCTGCATCAGGCGGTCGTTGCCCGAAGCGCCGCCATCGACGCGGAGCCGCCGGATCGGCACGCCCGTCGCCTTCGTCATTGCCTCGACGACGTCGCGGGTCTGGAACGCCATCGCCTCGAGCGTGGCGAGAGCAAGGTGTGCCGAGGTCGTGCCGCGTGTGATGCCGAAGATCGCGCCGCGGGCCTCGGGGTCCCACCACGGGCTACCGAGGCCGGTGAGAGCGGGGACGAACACCACTCCGCCGGAGTCGGCGACGCGGGCAGCGAGGGTCTCGACGTCGCGTGACTCGCGGATGATGCCGAGCCCGTCGCGCAACCATTGCACGGCGGCGCCGGTCACGAAGATCGCGCCCTCGGTCGCGTACGTCGTTTCGCCACCGATGCGCCACGCGACCGTCGTCAGCATTCCCTCGCTCGGTGCGGGACACTGTGTCCCCACGTTCATCAGCACGAAGCTGCCGGTGCCGTAGGTGTTCTTCGCGTCGCCCTGTGCGAAGCAGGCCTGTCCGAACAGGGCCGCCTGCTGGTCTCCCGCGATGCCGGATACGGGAATGCCGGTCGGTAGTCCGTCGGTCGAGGTCACTCCGAACCTTCCCGACG
>CAYFNP010000243.1:0-2790 GCA_964344425.1 uncultured Bifidobacterium sp.
GCGACCTTCGGGTTATGAGCCCGACGAGCTACCGGGCTGCTCCACCCCGCGTCGTTGTGACTGGACGGTTACGGTACTGGCACGGCCATGCGGCCGCAACCTGACCGTCAGACATGGCCCGCTTCTCCCGCAAGAAACAACCCGACCCGGTTCTCTCGGCGGTGCAGGAACTGATGGCATTCTCCGAGCAGGCGCTCGCAGTGAGCCGCGAGGAGACGCGGGTCGCGAACGAGCGCCTCGCATCGCTCGAGGAACTCGTGGCGCGCTACGGGGCCGCGCTCGATGCGGAGAAACTCGCCAACCACGACACGGCGGAACGTCTGAACCTCATCGAACAGCGGCTCGTGAGCCTCGGCAACGAACTGGCGCACCAGATCCACGAGATGGGCAACGAGATAGAGAAGCTCGCGTCGCGCGAGACGGATGGTTCGCTCGGCGAGATTGCCGAGTCACTCCGCGCCACGCAGGTGCGGCTCGCCCAGGAGCAGGCGCGCTACGAGATCGCGTTCCGCCAGGACCTCGCTGCGCTGGCCGACCAGCTGCAGCGCCGCAGCCGCTAGGCCAGGGCACAGACCGACGGTCTAGCGACTGAGTCGCACGCGACGGCGACGCATCGCTGCGGCCCCACCGACAATCATCACTGCTGCGAGCGAAAGCATCGCACGGACATCAACTCCCGACTTCGGGATTGCCTGCTTCGCCTCCACCTTCACATCGGCCACCGGGACGATTGCAGCAGCTGCAAGTTGCGGCACCGTGGTGGTCGGCGCGACGGTGGTGGTTGTCACCGGTGGCGCCACAGTTGTTGTGGGTGCAGCAGCAGCAACCTGTTGGACGTCGTTCGCCGCGGTCGAGAAGCTTCCGGTCAGCGATGCGCTCCTTCCGCGGACGTTCGACGCCTGGATGAGCATCGGATAGGTGGTGCCGGCGGTGAGCCCGGTGACCGAGAGGTTCAACCGGCCACCGGAACTGGTGGGGCTGAAGGTTGTCCAGGTGACACCACCGTCAAGGGAGTACCGGTAGTCCTGGAGCGGTGCCCCGCCATCGTCGAGCGGCAGAAGGAAGCTGACGCTGGCGGTTGTCTTCTGAGGTGTGGCCTGGAAATCGCGTGGTGCCGAAGGTGCGGTCTGGGCCACGATGTTTTGCGGGCATGCGGTGGGGTCGGTGCCGATGACAATCGACCGCGAGTGGCTGTACGTGGTGGAGCCACCTGTGGCATCCTCCAGGTTCCCGGTGAGCCCGGTGACCACCGGGCAGTTCGATGCGGTGGTGAGCGTGGTGTTGATGCACAACTCCGGGCCCTTGCCCACGTAGTCCAACTGGATCGTGGCCGACGTGATGTTGCCGCCGGTGACATTGCTGAACCGGAAGTTGAACGTGGGCCGGGATGTGGACTGCGCCACGTCGAGACCAGTCATGTTCAACGGAACTCCCACGCTCACCGCCTTGCTGACCCAGCCTGCGACTGTGTCCCCGTTTGAGTCACGCACCGTCAGCGCAATCGACCCGGCAGTTCCGCCACCTGAGACTGATGCGAGGCGCAATTGCTTCCATTCATCCACTGAGTCATTCGACGTGCACGTGTAGCGCGGGGCGAACGAACTGGGCTGAAGAGTGATGACAGGATTTCCCGTGCAGTTGGGGGCGCCGGTCTGCGTGTCGAAGATCCCGATCTTGCCGGGGTCGGAGTTGTACCAGATGCATGATGGGTTGTTCGGATCCACTCGAATCGCGTACCGCGAAGTGTTGTTGTCGGGCGCAGTATTGAAGCCCGCACACGCTGCGTTCGTGGCGTAGTCGAAGCAGTAGATCTCCTTGGTGCTCAGGACCTTCTGCATGAAGGCGCGACCGTCGGTCGCCTCGAATCGGCCGTATTGACCGGACCAGCTGTTGTTCGCAGCAGAAGATGCCCACGGCGTCACGCTGTGGGGGTTCACCCAGGCCGGGCTGGGAACTGTGCCATCAAGCTTGAGACAGAAGTTGCGCATGCACACACCGTCGATAACTCCTGAAGTGTTCATGTGTGCGACCGGTGAGAAGTTCTCGGACGACAGGCTGAGGCCCGTGTAGGTCACCGGCCAGGAACCTGCACAGCGGGCGAGCGTTGAGGATTCGTAACAGTCGAGTTCGAGATTGGTGGTCGTGAACACCTTGTTCCCGAGGGGATATACGTGGGCTTTCGGTGTGTAGCTCGTCCCGGCTGTCCCACTGAGACTGATGGGCGAACCGGCGCACTTGTCGAGGGTGACAGGATCGAGACAGAGAAGCTTGTTTCCCGCCGTCTCGATACCGAAGAGCCTCCCACCGATGCCTTCGGCATTCGAGAGATAGCTGTAACTGTTCACGGTTGAGTCACCCAGCCGGATGAAGCCACACGAGACGGGTCGCGTACCGGTGATGTCGATGCACAGTGCGCCCGGGTAGTTGGACCCCGTGGTCTGGGCGGTGAACGCGAACAATCGGCCGGTGTTCATGTCGGCCCATCCCCCGGACCGGTTTCCTGTCATGTACCCGGGGAACTGGGAACCGTCAACTCCCGATGCCGCATTCACGCTTGGGTTGTAACCCGGACACAGAAGACCTGTGGTTCGAACGAGGCAGTTGAGTCGGATGGCCGAGCTGTTGTGATGGAAGATGTTGTAGACGAAGTTGTCGTACAGGAACACGTCCCAACCGTCTCCACCGGTCGATCCCGTGAACGACGAGGCAGGAATCGGCGCGTTGGTCTCGGACGTGTACTGCTGCGAGTAGCCCACGATCGGGCCGGCAGTGACCGACTTGGTGGCACGC
>CAYFNP010000244.1:0-2786 GCA_964344425.1 uncultured Bifidobacterium sp.
TCGACTTCGACATGACGTCGATGGAAAACCGTCTCAACGGTACGTGTCCGTTCTGCGGGGCCGACACCGGCGTGCAGAAGACGATTCTCGTTCTGCGCAGTGCGGATGCATCGTGGTCAGTGTCGACACCCGAAGGTGAACTGTCGCCCGAAAGTCGCGATGCGTCGTTCGGTACGGCGCGTCCGGTCAAGTCGGCTGACGGTTCCGACCCGGTCGACTACGTGGTTGTCATCGACGCCGACAAGCCCGCAACCTTCAACCTGCCCGCCGCAACCCGCGTGACCGGAGTGACGCCGAATGCCGCAGTCGACTTCGACGCACCTGACGGATCGAAGTCCGGAGTCGTCATCGAAGCCGATGCGATCTCCAGCACCGACCCAGCCGTCGAGGTGACGCTGGCAGCCGGCGACCTGGCGGCGACCGCGAACGGTGCCGACACCAAGATCGCCGTTGGGGGCGAGGCCATCACGGCCGAGGTCACAACCGTTGGCGGCGAGAAGATCGTGCAGACCGTCGACGCAGAGACGCCGGCAGTGCAGATCAAGACCGAGGGCAACCCCGACCTTCCGGCCGGTGTTGCCTACGAAGTGGCAGCGCAGACGGGCTCGAACGAACTCACACGCACCACCGTGACATCGACCGGCGAGAAGACCACGACGGTCGAGGCCGCCGTCCTCGACACCACGTCTGTCGCACCCAAGTTGCCGCCGACACTCCAATCGAACGAGGTCAGTGCGGCATTGCCTCCCGCCGATGAGCGAATCGCAACAGTGATTCCGACAACAACCATCGCCACCAAGAATGCGGCCATCACCACCACGACTGCTGAACCCACCACCACGACGGTCGAACCCACCACGACAACCATCGCCGCCACGACGACGACCGCCAAGCCGAAAGTGACCGTCAAGCCGACGACCACGACCACGTCGACCACCACCACTTCAACGACTACAACGGTCGCTGCGACGACGACAACGGCTACGACGACGACCACGACGACGACCGAGGCGAAGGCGACCACGACGACGACCGAGGCGAAGGCGACCACAACGACAACCGAGGCGCCCGCTACACCGTCGACGCTGCCTGCCATCCCCGCAGGTCCGCCGTGGGTGGTGCTCGCGAGCGCTCCGGGAAACACCCAGGCCCGTGACATGAAGGTCGACGCAGCCGGCAATGCCCACGTTCTCGGGGCGTTCTGCAACTCGTCGGTGAACATCGGTGGTACGACGCTTTCTGGAGCAAACGTCGCGGGACAAGGTCACTGCAACGTGTCGGTGACGAAGTTGCGACCCGATGGAACCGTGATGTGGACACGGGTCATGACCGGAACCGGAGACCAGAACTGGGGCGAGAACATCGCCGTTGACCAAAACGGTGATGTCTATGTTCTCGGCTTCTTCACCGGAAGCTCTCTCACGGCTGGCACTTTCACGCTCTCGAACCTTGCCGCCACGGGTGGAGACAATGCGTTCCTCGTCAAGTACAACGCAGATGGTGTTGTCCAGTGGGCACAGATCATGGGCGGATCGACGACCGCACCGATTTCATGGTCGGGTCTCGCTGTCGGCGGCGGAAAGGTTTACGTGTCCGGGGTCCTGATGGGCAATGGAAACAGCGTGACCTTTGGTGGCACGACGTTGAATGTCACGTCCGATTACGACATGTACGCGACTCGCATCAATCCGATCGACGGCACGTACTTGTGGGCGGCGAAGTACGGATCGTCTGCCGCGACGGGCTGGGCCGCGTCAGATATTGATCTAGAGGGCAACCTCTATGTGACTGGATCGTTCTTCTCCGGAAGTCTCCAGTTCGGATCGTTGCCGGCCCTCACCAATCCAGTCGCTGGCAAGAGTGATGCGTATCTCGTCAGGTTCAGTCCGGTCGGGACCCCGGTCTGGTCGGTGCGCGCGGGTGGCGACGGAGACGACGCCATCGATGACTACAGCGCCATCGATGTGACGAAGGACGGCATTTCGCTGGCAACGACGATCGCCAGTGCGACCGCAACGTTCGGGTCAACCAACGTCACGCGTGTCGGACTGCGCTCGATCGTCGTGTCGAAATTGACTCTCGGAGGCCAGTGGCAGAGCGCGTTCGTCGCGGTCGGTGGCGACGTCTGGCCGACGGGCATCGTGGCGACGGATGCTGGTGGCGTTTATGTATCTGGGATGCAGAGCGGTACCGCGACGTACATTGGAAATAGTCGTGCATCTGCCGGCTACGAAGATGCCTTCGTCGTGAAGGTTTCGCCGTCGGCGTCTCTCGACTGGGTGAAAATTCTCGGCAACAGCGACCACACTTACGTTGTCAAGATTGGCTCGGCGCTCGGCGGCGGCGTGATCCTCAATTTCGACAACGAAGGTTCAGGTACTGTCCAGGTCGGATCCACGGCTCAACAAATGAACGTGCTTGACTCGATGGTCGTTCACATACCGCCGTCGGGCGACCTGCCCTGACGTAACTGGTACTGCGCGTCAGTTGGGAACCGACGCGGCGAGCATCTCGACGATGTTCGGCGGTACGAAGTTGTTCTCGGTCGTGGTGTCGGCCTCGACAAGTTCGACCATGCGCTGAACCACTTCTTGTGGGTCCATCTGATTGGTGGTGACGAGGTCCTTCATCATCAAGTGCATGTCGCGGTTGGGTGCGTTGATGGCCTTGTCGTCGAACCATTCCCACATGGTGTCGGCCATACGGTCGTTGAAGCCGGTGTTGTAGGGGCCGGGGTTCAACAGGCAGACGTCGATTCCCTGGGGTGCCATTTCGGCGCGCATCGC
>CAYFNP010000245.1:0-2781 GCA_964344425.1 uncultured Bifidobacterium sp.
AAAGCGCACGGTGGCGCGCCGAGAAGCCTCAGTTTTCGTAGTACTCGCGGCCGAGGTGGGTGATCTGGTCTTCGCCCATCATCCAGCGCAGCGTGTTCTTCAGCTTCGTCAACTGAATGAACAAGTCGTGCTCGGGGTACAGACCCGGTGCAACCTGTGGGCTCTTGTAATAGAAGCTGAGCCATTCCTGAATGCCGCCGAGGCCGGCGCGCTGGGCGAGGTCGGAGTACAACACCAGGTCGAGTGCAAGCGGCGCGGCGAGGATTGAGTCGCGGCAGAGGAAGTTCACCTTGATCTGCATCGGGTAGCCCATCCATCCGAAGATGTCGATGTTGTCCCAGCCCTCTTTGTTGTCGCCGCGCGGCGGGTAGTAGTTGATCTGCACCTTGTGGAACACGTCGCCGTACAGGTCGGGGTTCTTCGCCGGCTCGAGAATGTCCTCGAGCACGCCGAGCTTGGACTCTTCCTTCGTCTTGAAGTTCTCGGGCGCGTCGAGCACTTCGCCGTCGCGGTTGCCGAGGATGTTGGTGCTGTACCAACCCGACAGGCCGAGCTGACGTGCCTTGACCATCGGCGCAAGCACCGTCTTCATCAGCGTCTGGCCGGTCTTGAAGTCCTTGCCCGAGATCGGGATGTTGCGCTCGGTCGCGAACTGGCGCAGACACGGCATGTCGACTGCGAGGTTCGGCGAACCGTTGGCGAAGGGTACGCCCTCGAGCAGCGCCGCGTAGGCGTACAACATGGAGGGAGCGATGCGCTCGTCGTTCGCGTCGATGGCCTTTTCGAAGGCGTCGATGGTGGCGTGCACCTCGCAGGGCTCAATGTATACCTCGGTGCTCGCGCACCAAATCATGACGAGGCGGCTGACACCCTTTTCATCGCGGAAACGGTTGATGTCCTCGCGAATGGCGTTCAGCATCGCGCGCTTGCCGATGTCGCCCATGGTGTGTTCACCGGTCAGGTTGCGGGCGTACTTTCGCTCGAACGCGGCCTTCATCGGGCGGATGTCGCGCAGCACGTCGGAGATTGCCTCGATGTGCTTGCCCTGTTCGAGAACCCCGGCGCGCGATGCGGCGACGTAGGCGTCGTCGGGGAACACGTCCCACGCGCCCCACACGATGTCCTCGAGTTTGGCGAGCGGCACGAAGTCCTTGACGAGCGGCGACCGACCGTCGGTGCGCTTGCCGAGACGGATGGTGCCCATCTGGGTCATCGATCCGATGGGCTGACCCTGGCCGCGCTTGGCCAGTTCGACACCGGCGATGAGCGTGGTGGTCACGGCACCGAGGCCGATGACGAGAACGCCCAGCTTGCCCTCTGCGGGGGCGATCGATGCGGGCGAGGGAGAGTTGGTCGACATGAAACTGGCCTCCTGAGGCTCGGGTACTCAGGCTAGGGGAATGGGTCGGGGCCTCGGGAGTTTCCCGCCCGTATCGTGTGGGCGATGTCCGCTGAACGCCCGCAACCGCTGATTCTCGACGGGCTGGCATTGCGCGATCTCATGGTGAGACGCATTGCACAGCGCATGGAGGCGGCGGGCAACCCGGCCGTGTGCTTGGCGACGGTGCTCGTCGGCGACGACGGCCCGAGTCAGACCTACGTGCGCAACAAGCACAAGTTCGCCGCACAGGCGGGTCTGCAGAGCAGGAACGAAACTCTTCCGGCAACCGCATCGCAGGCCGAGGTCGAGGACCTCGTCGGTCGCCTGGCGGCCGACCGCGGTGTCCATGCGATCCTCGTTCAGCAGCCCATGCCCGACCACATCGACAACGATGCAGTGCTTCGCTTGCTTCCGGCCGAAAAAGATGTCGACGGCTTGACCGCGGAATCACTGGGGCGACTCGTGCGCGGCGAGCCGGGCCTGGTGCCGTGCACCCCGCTCGGCGTGTTGCGCCTGCTGCAGCACTACGACATTCCCACTGCGGGCAAGCACGCGGTCATCGTCGGCCGTTCGACCCTCGTCGGAACGCCGCTTGCGCTTCTGCTGTCACGCAAGGGAGTCGATGCCACCGCGACGATCGCACACAGCCGTACGACCAACCTTGCCGCGCTGTGCCGCGAAGCCGACATCGTCATCGGCGCAAGCGGCCAGGCACGAATGATCGGTGTCGAGCACTGCAAACCCGGAGCAACCCTCATCGACGTAGGCATCTCGCGAACCGAAAAGGGAATCGTCGGTGACATCGATTTCGACGCGGTGTCGGCGATCGCAGGCGCCATCACGCCCATGCCGGGCGGCACCGGACCGATGACGATCGCGTGTCTGCTCGAGAACACCCTGACCGCCGCAGCGTTGCAGGGCGTCACAGTCTCTGCGCAGTGACGTCTCGACTCGCCGAACCGTCAGACCGCGAGAAGCGACTGCAGGAGACTCTGCAGATGCCCGCGTGTGGCGGCGCGCGATAGCCCGTGTTGCCAGGTGAACTGGTCCCACGTTTCGAACGACAGCCACACGTCGACCTGCAGTAACCGACGTTCGTCGGGCCCGATCTCGACAGCGAACGTCGCGGCGATCTGGTCGCGTTGTGCGCGGTGCAGTCGCAACAGGCTGGAACGAATGAACGGCGAAGTTTTTGCGGTGCGATGCGTGTTCACCGCACGCCGCACCGGTGCAATGGCGGCGAACATTTCATCGCGAGCAATGACGATGCGCTCGATTCGTTCGATCAGCGGAAGAGATGGATCGATCGGCTCGAGATGCGGCGTGATCGCCGTCTCCTGCAGACGGGACACCTCGGCGTAGACCGACTCCATGTCCTCGAAGTGCTGGAACACCGAGCG
>CAYFNP010000246.1:0-2772 GCA_964344425.1 uncultured Bifidobacterium sp.
GCGACCGCACGCGCCAACTCGTCGCTCGACTCGCGCGGGTCGTGGCCGACCACGACCCCGGGAAATGCCAACGCCCGCGCTGCTGCGCGGGCGAAGTGCTGGACGGCCACCGGAGTGATCTCGCGGAGTGCAACCCCGCGGACACCGTCGGTGCCGAAGCGCAACAAGATGGATCAGCGCTTGGTGAACTGCGGCGCCTTGCGCGCCTTCTTCAGGCCGTACTTCTTGCTCTCCTTGCGACGTGCGTCGCGAGTGAGAAGACCGGCCTTCTTCAACGTGGGGCGCAGTTCCTCGTCGAGCTCGACGAGCGAACGGGCGATGGCCATGCGAAGGGCACCGGCCTGGCCGTTGATGCCGCCACCATGGATCGTCGCGTCAACGTCGTACACCGTGTCGGTGCTGGTGACCCGCAGTGCCTCGGCAACGACCATGCGCTGCGTGGCCATCGGGAAGTAGTCCTCGAACGTACGGCCGTTGATGGTGACGACACCCGAACCGCTGCGCAAACGCGCACGTGCGACGGATTCCTTGCGACGGCCGGTGGTCTGGGTGAGCGGCTGGGTTGCCACGTGTTCTCCTTGCGATTCCTGTTTCGTTCGAGACTGTGTTGGACGTTCCTGCGGATCCGCGGTCAGCGGGCCGCGGCCTTCTTCAAGACGACGGGTGTCGGGTTCTGTGCACCGTGCGGATGGTCGGGACCGGCATACACCTTCAACTTGCCGATCATCTGACGACCGAGCGGACCCTTCGGCAGCATGCCCGCAATTGAACGACGTACCGCCTCGGCCGGACGACGATCGAGAAGTTGCTGGTACGACTCACTCTTCAGACCACCCGGGTAGCCGGAGTAGCGGTAGAACATTTCCTTGTCGGCCTTGCCCGAGGTGAGCACGACCTTGTCGGCATTCACGACGACGACGTGGTCACCGGTGTCGATGTGCGGCGCGAAGATCGGCTTGTGCTTGCCGCGCAGAAGTCGTGCGGCTTCGGTGCAGAGGCGACCGAGCACCATGCCCTCGGCATCGATGACGTGCCAAGCGCGCGTGATTTCGGAAGCTTTCGGAGAATAGGTACCCATGAGATCTCTTTCGGACCCTGCGCGGACTGCGTCGAGGGACCCTGAAAGGATAGGGGTCCCCCGGGAAAATCGGCACTCCCCAACCCCGTCATCCGCCCACTGGCATGGCCTTGGACCCGACGGCCAAGCCGACCAGCAGGTCATTCGGGGTAGCCGACCTCAATCAGACACAGACCATGCGGCGGAGCAATGTGCCCCGCCATGGCCCTGCTGTTGGAGCGGAGAATCCCCGTCATCTCCCCCGCCTTGCGGCGACCCATTCCGACCTCGACCAACGTGCCGACGATCGAGCGCACCATCTGCTGGCAGAAGGCGTTGGCCCGGATGTCGAAGGTCAACAGTCCGTCGGAAGCCTGCGCCCATCGCGCAAGGAGAACGCGGCGGCGCATCGACGGTTCGGGCGCGTCGCGACTGGGGCCCGAATGCTTTGGGCGACGGCAGAACGCCGAGAAGTCGTGTTCGCCAATGAACGCATCGGAAGCGAGTTGCATGGCGCGAAGATCAAGTGGCGTTGTCACGTGCCACGACGTGTCGGCAAGAAACGGATCCCCGGTGGCAGTGTTCAGGACGCTGTAGCGGTAGTGACGCCACAGCGCCGAAAAACGGGCATCGAAGGTGGACGCGACCCATGCCGCATCGCGCACCACGATCGTCGGCTCGAGCATCGAATTGAGACTCTTCGCAACACGCTCGAGATCGATGTCCGCCGGCAAATCGCAGCTGACGACCTGTCCCCAACCGTGGACACCGGCGTCGGTTCGACCGGCTCCGGTGAGCACGACGTTTGCTCCGCTGACCTGCTGCAACGCATCGGTCAAAGCCCCCGCGACCGTCGGAACGCCGGCGCTGAGAGCAAAACCGTGGAACGGTTCACCGTGGTAGGCAACAACGAAACGGGCCCGCCTGACGGCGGGCCCATTGTCGAATTCGTTCATGGTGTGGGCGAATCGCCCGGCGTGGCTAGACCAGCTCGATGCGAGCCATCGGTGCGTTGTCACCGTGACGCTCGCCGAGCTTCAGGATCCGGGTGTAACCACCGTTGCGGGTGGTGTAACGGGGCGCGACCTCGTTGACCAACTTGTTGGTCATTTCCTTGTCGCCCAGGTAACCCTGAATCTGACGAATGCGGTGGATGCGCAGCGGCGAGTCCTCGCCGGCCTTCTTCGCCTTGGTGATCAACTTCTCCGCGATGGGGCGCAGTGCCTTGGCCTTTGCCTCGGTGGTGACGATTCCCTCGGCGGCGAAGAGCGACGCGGCGAGGTTCGCCATCAACAGACGCTGGTGAGCGGCGCTGCCACCGAATCGCTTTGACTTCTTGGGAGTTGCGGGCATGACGTGTCCTTGTGTTGGAAAGAGTGCGGCTTACGGGCGCAGCGAGAGACCACGCTCGTCGAGTTTGGCGATGACCTCGTCGAGGCTCTTCTGGCCGAAGTTCGTGATGTTGAGCAGGTCGTCGTAGCTCTTCATGAGCAGTTCGCCGATCGTGTTGATTTGCGCACGCTTGAGGCAGTTGCGCGGACGCTCGGAGAGGTCGAGGTCCTCGATCGGGAGGTCAAGGTCGGGCGAGCCGACGTTGGCACCGAGCACTTCGCCGAGCTCGAGCCCCTGGGGCTCGTCGGACAGGCTGGCAACCAAGTCGACGAGTGCGCGCAGGGTCGCACCGGCCGACGAGAGCGCCTCGCGCGGTTCGATGC
>CAYFNP010000247.1:0-2771 GCA_964344425.1 uncultured Bifidobacterium sp.
TCAAACGTTGACGATCGCCGATCCCGGAACGGTTCGATTCGCGGACGGCACGGTCAGCCTGACGGCCACCAACGATTCCGGCGTCACGACCACCTTCACGTCGGCGACCGACTCGGTATGCACCGTGAGTGGTTCGACCGTGACGTTGAAGAACGTTGGCACCTGCACCATCAACGGGGCCGCGGCCACGCACGCGGTCTACACGGCGGCAACATCCTCGAGGTCTTTCACTGTTGGCGCGTCAGCTCCGACGGCGACAACGGGAGACGCATCCACGATTGCTGCCACGTCGGCAAAGCTCGATGCGACGGTGAACGCGCGCGGTGCGAGCACGACGGTTACGTTCGAGTTGTCCGAAAAGGCGGATCTCACGTCGAGTTCCTCGGTCAGCGCGGATGCGGTAGACGGCGTATCCGCAAAGTCGATCTCGAAAAATCTGACAGAACTCAAGCCGTTGACCAAGTACTACTACCGAGTCCGCGCGTCGAACGACCAAGGTTCGGCACTGGGTGACATCAAGTCGTTCACCACGATCGGCTCGAAGCCAACCGCAACGACCGGTTCCGCGACACCACAGGCAACAAAGGCGACGCTGAATGCCAGCGTCGATCCGAAGGGGCTGTCGACGGCCGTTTCTTTCATCTATGGACTCGACTCGAAACTGAGTGACGGCACGACCGCGGTGGCGTCGACCCAGACCGGGGACGGGTCGAAGGACGTGTCGGTCACCATCACGGGGCTTGCGGAGAAGACGACCTACTACTACCGCGTGGTCGCGACCAACGAGGTTGGCAAAACCGAGGGCGACATCAAGAGTTTTTCGACGACTCGGCCCGAGGGTGTGTCGATCAACGGCGGTGACGAGTTCACGTCGTCGCAGTCGGTGACCGTGTCAGTGGTCGGTCCGTCGACGGCGGTCAAGGCGATCCTTTCGAACGACGGTGGATTCGCAACGTCCGAAACGTTTGATCTGGTGAACAATTCTGCGGACATCAAGTGGACTCTGCAATCAAGCAAGGAAGGCACGTTCACGAAGATCGTCTACGTGAAGTACGTGTCTCGGTTTGGGTCGCAGTCGACGCCGTACACCGACGACATCATCCTCGACACGACCAAGCCGGTGCTTTCCACGGCGACGGCCGCTACGGGTGCGGCAGCCGCGGATGCCGTGTCGGTATCGCGCATTGGTTCGAAGGCGAAGAAGGCATCAGGTGGCGTACGGCTGTCCGTGCGTGGCAGTGACACGGTGTCGGGCATCGGCATCATCGAAGTGCGCAGTTCGGCAAGCAAGCCGGCGGTTCAGGTCAAGATTGCGAACGTGGCCGGCAAGGCGGACGGCAAGCCGCGTCCGACATCGCAGACGGTGTCGTTGAAGACAACCGCGAAGCGGCTGCTGATTCGCGTGATCGACCGTGCGGGCAACGCGTCCGCGTGGCGGACCATCACCGTCAAGTAGCAGTCGCTACGAGACGGCAGCGCCGAACAACTTGCCGACGAGCATGGTGAAGGCCATCGCGATGATGCCTCCGATGACGACGCGGCGAACCGAGACGCGCTTGCTCGCCTTGCCGTAGTGGGCGCCGACCGACCCCAACGTGACAAGCGCGGCGATGGAGACGGCGAGGGTGACCCAGATCCGCGTGGCGGTGGATGAGCCGATGGCAACCGCGATGACGGGCATTGCGCCACCGACACTGAACGCGATGGCCGAGGTGACCGCGGCCTCGACCGGCTTGGCCCGGTTGTGTTCGGTGATGCCTAGTTCCTCGGCGAGGTGGATCTTCAGGGCGTCTTTCTTCGTCAGTTCGACGGCGACCTCGCGGGCGAGGCCGTGGGGCAGACCCTTGTCCTGATAGATCGCAGTGAGTTCGGCGAGCTCGCGGTCGGGAGTGTTCTCGAGTTCCCACGTTTCCTTGGCAATGTCGGACATTTCGGAGTCGCGCTGCGAGCTGACCGACACGTACTCGCCGAGGGCCATCGATGCGGCCCCGGCCACCAGGCCGGCGATGCCTGCGGTGAGGATTGCGTTGCGTGAGGCCTCGGATGCGGCGACGCCGAGAACGAGGCAGGCGATCGACACGATGCCGTCGTTCGCGCCGAGAACGAGCGCACGCAGTACCCCGATGCGGTGGCTTGCGTGACCTTCGTCGTGGAGTGCCATGTGCAACAAACTAGCGACACGGTTGGGCGTATGACTCGCTGTGGTACTTGACTCGTGACGTGACCTCGCAACGAATGTCTCGCCGCGCGCTGATTGGTTCGGGTCTGACCGCCGCCGTCGCCGGTGGCTTGCTGCTGTCGCGCGGTCGGGGAGGGTCATCCGTTTCCACCACCTCGGTGTCGCCAGCCACCACAAACCTTTCCGATGCGGTGATCGATCTGCGCGGACCAGTCGCGGGTTCCGTCGACGAGATCAAGTTCCTCACGCCGGCCGACGATTTCTTTCTCATCGACACCGTCGGCAAGGCGTATCCGAGGGTCGACGCCGCCTCGTGGTCGTTGCGCATCCACGGAATGGTCGACCGCGAGGTCACGCTGACGATGGACGATCTGGCGAAGATGCCGTTCGTCGAGAACGTGGTCACCCTCGGTTGCGTCTCGAACGAAGTCGGCGGCGACCTCGTCGGCAACGCCAAGTGGGGAGGCGTGCTGCTTGCCGACGTGCTGAAGATGGCGGGGGTGGATCCCGCGGCCGAACAACTCGCCAGCACAAGCGCCGACGGCTGGACGTGCGGCACGCCTGTCTCGGCGGTACTCGACGGACGGCCCGC
>CAYFNP010000248.1:0-2760 GCA_964344425.1 uncultured Bifidobacterium sp.
GCGGCGCGTTCGAGGACACTTGCCAACGCACCAAGGTCGGCGGTGACCGGCAGCAACTTGTCGACGCGGTTCGACAGGGCGACGGTGACCGAGTCGGCATTGAAGGGCACCTCGCCCGTCACCGCCTCGACCAGCGTGAGGGCAAGGGAGTAGACGTCGGAGGCCGCGCTGGGGGCGGTCCCCTGGCCGACCTCGGGGGCGGCGTAGCGGGCCCGCTCGATGTCGGCTTCCCCAATGGTTTCAAGGGTCAGAACGTCGAGGCCGCCCAGCCGGGCACGCCGGGTGGCGTCGAACACCACGTTGGCGGGCCGGACGTCGCCGTGGACCCAGCCGGCCGAGTGGATGGAATGGAGGGCCCGGCAGACGTCGAGGCCGACGACGAGGGCCTGGGAGGGGGTCAGGCGCCGACCGCGGTCGAGCATCTCGCGCAGGCTGCCCCCCGGCATCTGACCGAGCACCGTGTAGATGCAGCGCACACCACTGAGGTCGGTGTCACCCCAGTCGGAAATCGGAGCGAGCGTCGCATGACGCGTCGACAACACGAGTTGGAGATGGTGCTGTATCGCGCGACGTGCGTCACTCGTGTTGCGACGTTGCGGCGACCTTGGGTCGACGAGGTCGGCGAGTGGAGTCAGTCGCACGCGGACCGCGACGTTCGAACGGATGTCGAGTGCGTCGAACATTCCGCGCGGGTCGTTGGTTGCGCCGATGGCATGACCGGAACGTCCGGTGATGCGGTATCGACCGGCGAGAATCATGCCGATCAGGTCGCGCTGCGTATCCATAGGGGCACAGAGAAACTACTCGCCGATGGGGTGATTCCGCCCGTATCGATGCAGAATGTGGCCGTGGAAACACGGAAAAAACTCAACAAGGCGGCACTTTTGGCCAGCTTCGGCATTTCCGTGGGCCTCATTCTCATCGTCTTCGGCTTGAACGCAGCCACCACCGGGCGCGACGCTTTGAACCTTCCCGACGAGATCGAGAACATGTCTCCCGCGAACAACGAGAAAGTTTTGCGTCAGTCCGAGATTCGCATTGACTTCGTCGACGGTTACGAAGGTGCTCTCATCATCGACGGAATCGAAATACCGACGACACGACTCGACGAGTTGCAAACGGGTCCACGCCAACCGAAATCCGGCGAGCAGATCGACCTTCCTCCGACCGCGGTGTACGACCCGGGCAACTTCACGCTCTCGTTCCTTCCACAGGACGGTGCCCCGATCGCGGAACTGAAACAGGGCACGCACACCGCGCGCGTGTTCTTCTGGAAGACCACCGAGTCGCGCGACAAGGCCAAGGCCTACAGCTGGCAGTTCTCGGTCGACTGAGCCCGCTCAGTCGAGCTCGCCGGTCTCGAGCAGGCGTCGGAATCCGGCCTCGTCGAGCACCGGAACCCCCAAAGATTCGGCTTTGGTCAGCTTCGATGCCCCCGGTTCGGCCCCCACGACGACCGCAAAAGTCTTGGCCGACACGCTGCCGGGGCTCTTTCCGCCCCTCTGCTTGATCGCAGCCTCGGCCTCGTCGCGGGAGAACCCTTCGAGGGTGCCGGTCACGACCACGGCCTTGCCGGTGAGTACCTGCGGCAGCGAGGTCCTCTCGACGTTGCCAAAGTCGACGCCGGCGGTTCGCAGTTTGTCGATCAGTCGACGGTTTGCGGGTTGCGCGAACCACGACGTGATGGAGTTGGCGATGACACCACCCACACCGTCGACCGATGCGAGTTCGTCGTCGGACGCCGCCGCGATTCCGTCGAGTGATCCGAACGCGAACGACAACGACTCGGACGCCGCGGGACCGAGGTGCTTGACGCCGAGTGCGGTGAGCAACTTTGGCAGCGGTCGGCGACGAGACGCGTCGATGCCCGCGAGCAATTTCTGCGCGCTCAACTTTCCGAAGCCCTCGATCTGCATCAACTGTTCTTCGGTGAGCGAGTAGATGTCGCCCGCGTCTTCGACGAAACCTGCATCGGACAGTGCGAAGACCGTGCGTTCACCAAGGCCTTCGATGTCCATGCCACCACGCGACGCAAAGTGGATGATGCGCTGGTCGCGTTGATAGGGACACGACGGTTCGACGCAGCGCGTGTCGGCTTCGCCTTCGACCTGGACGAGTTCGGTTTGCATGGGACACGGACACGTATCGGGAAACACCCACGGCTTGCACTTCTTCGGGCGCTTTGCGAGCACCGGACCGACGACCTCGGGAATGACGTCACCGGCCTTGCGAACGGTGACGGTGTCGCCGGGGCGCACGTCCTTGGCTGCAACCTGCGCGCGGTTGTGCAGGGTGGCCATGCTGACGGTGGATCCACCGACGAAAACGGGCTCGAGCACCGCGAACGGCGTGACGCGGCCCGTGCGGCCGACCGACACCTGGATGTCACGCAATACGGTGGTGCGCTCTTCGGGCGGGAACTTGAAGGCGATGGCCCATCGCGGCGCACGGCTGGTGAAACCGAGGAGTTCACGTTGGGCGAGCGAATCGACCTTGACGACGGCTCCGTCGATTTCGTAACCGAGGCTCCCCCGCTTGTCGCGCCACGCGTGACAGAAGCCGACGACGTCATCGAAGGTGTCGACGCGGACGATCGACGGGTTCACCGGAAAGCCGAGTCCGGCGAGATAGTCGAGGGTGTCCTTGTGCGAGTCGAAGTCGGGAACGCCCCGCGTCTCGCCGACTTGGTAGGCCCAGAAAGCGAGCTCGCGTTGGGCGGTGATTGCGGGGTTCTTTTGGCGCAGCGAACCGGCACCGGTG
>CAYFNP010000249.1:0-2731 GCA_964344425.1 uncultured Bifidobacterium sp.
GGGTCGCTCTTCAGCTTCGCCCACTGTTCGGGGTACTGCGACAACAACATGATGCCGCCCGACAGTGCATTGGTGCTGGTCTCGGAACCACCCACGAACGTGTCGGCCATCATCTCGGCGTGCAGTTCCTCGTCGGTGAGCGTGCGGCCCCACTCGGGGATCACGGTGTTCACCAGGTCCGACAACAGTGTGTCGTTCGGTTCGACACGCAGACGTTCGAAGATCGGCTGGAAATAATGCTGGGCCTCGATCTCCATTTCGGTCGACCACAGGGCTTCTTCCTCGGTCTGCATCATGCCCAGGCGCTGCACCCAGGCATCGGTCCACGCCTTGATCTGCCAGATGTCCTCTTGGTTGGCGCCCATCTGCACACCGATGACGATGAGTGGCAGCGGCACGGCGAATGCTCGCACCCAGTCGCACTGGCCTTCGTCGATGAACTTCGCGAACAACTCTTGTGCGACACCTTCGACGATCGGGTCCAACTGCTTGATGCGACTCGGACGGAACGCGTGGTCGAACAGCCCGCGCATCTCCTTGTGGTTCGGGTCGTCGCGGCCGGCCAAGGTCGGCGCGGGCACCCAACCCTTTTCCTTGTACAGGGCGATGATCTTCTTCTGGCGTTCGACCATTTCGGGTGTCGCCACGCGCGAGGCCTGCCGTTGGTTCACGAAGCGCTCGGTGTCCATCAGAATTCCACGGACGTCCTCGTAACGCGAGACCACGTACATGCCGGTGCGCGGGTCGAGCCACACGGGTGCCTCGTCGCGCAGGGTCTTGTATGCGTGGTACGGGCAGTTGTTCGTTTCGGGATCGAAGAAATTGACGTCAATTTCCTGCGTGCTCACTTGTGCCTCCCCCCGGCCGTTCGTCCTACTTTATGTGAAACGTCAAGGGGGTCATCGTGGCGGACGCCGCAGCCATCATCGCCAAATTCGGAGCAGTCGAAGACGACCAGCGCTACACGCGCCTCGTCGAACTCTTCACCGACGACGCCATTTACTACGACCCGTTCATGGGTCCGCAGCGCGGCAAGGAACAGATCCGCACGTTCATGGGCCACATGGAGGAACTCGTTCCCGCGGCCGGCGCGCGATTCGACGCATGGGACATCAGCGCCGGAACCACCGTCGCCTGGGCGAAGTGGACGATGTACGCCCGCGGCGCAAACGGCGAGGTGGGTATACCCGGTCAGAGCATCTACCGCCTGCGTGAAGATGGTGGACAACTGAAGGTCTGCTTCGTCGCCGACTACGTCGACTCCTACGCCTACGGCAAGCTCTCGCGTGATCGCGTGCCCGACATGGCGACGCCCGCGACCCTGCCGAAGGGCACCACACACCAGGGCACCGGCCACGACCTCATCCGCACCTTCTGGAAGATGCAGGACACGCGCCAGTACACGCAGCTCGCCGAACTGTTCACCGACGACGGTGTCTTCACCGACCAGGTGTACGGCCGCTTCGAGGGAATCGAAGCCATCCGCAACTACATGAAGCGCATGGACGTCGAAATGCCCGAAGGTGGCGTCACCTTCGACCTCGTCGACTGCGCCGGCGACGAAACGGTCGGTTGGTCGCAGTGGACGTGCAACGTTCCCGGTGGTTCGTTCCCCGGCTGGACGTTGCACAACGTCCGCGACGGCAAGTTCACCCTCGACTCCGACTACTTCGACGTCGTCCTCGCCCGCAAACTGCGGCCGAAGGCCTGATCAACCGACTAGAAGTCGAAGATCTCGCCCAAGAAGCTCTTGCGCTTCTTGCCGTAGTAACCCGTGTGGTACTTCGAGTGGTACTTGTGCGAGCCCATCGGCATCGGCTGCGGCGGGGGAGTCGGGGCCTGCGGCATCGGCTGCGAACGCTGAGGTGCCGGGGCGGCGGCCTCCATCGCCGACGTCGCGCGATCGATGATCTTGTCGAGCTCACCACGGTCGAGCCACACGCCGCGGCAGTCCGGGCAGTAGTCGATCTCGATGCCCTGCCGTTCGGCAAGGGTCAGCTTCGAGTCAGGGCAAGTGGGGCATTTCATGGGTTCTCCTTCAGTCAGTGAACGTGAATTGACTGAAGGTCTCTCCCAGCTCGCGCCGGTGGCTCCGGGCATTTCTGCCGTGTTGACGAAGCCGCACCTGTCGGTTTCCCGACCGGGATACTCCCCTTCGCCGAGAAGAATATGGCGACCCAACCCCACCGCGCCATCCGTAGGCTGAAATTTGTGTCGAATTCCGAGAGCACCCATCCGAACGTTGCAAAAGTCCGCGCCGCCGCCGAGGCCGCCGGTCTTTCCATCGAGGTGCGCCGTTTTCCCGAGGGTACGAAAACCGCGCAAGACGCCGCCGATGCGATCGGTGTCACACTCGGACAGATTGTCAAGAGCCTCGTCTTTGCCGTCGACGGTGAAGTTGTCCTCGCCCTCGTCAGCGGCTCCAACCAACTCGACGAAAAGAAACTCGCTCTCGCCGCTGGCGGCCACAAGTGCGCCCGCGTCGACGCCGACATCGTTCGCCAATCAACCGGCTTTGCGATCGGTGGAGTTCCGCCCTTCGGTCACACGACGCAGTTGCGGGTGTTCGTGGATCCGGATTTGTTGCAGTACGACGAGGTGTGGGCAGCAGCAGGAACGTGGAACGACAACTTCGGTGCTGCACCGGCTGACATCGTGCGCGTCGCCGGTGGAACAGTCACCGACCTCAAGCGCGGCTGATTCCTCCGCGACGTATGCTTCAGGTATGAGT
>CAYFNP010000250.1:0-2727 GCA_964344425.1 uncultured Bifidobacterium sp.
CGACGGAACGCTGACGGCACCCAGTCCGGTGCGCAGCGGCACGACGTGCACGTCGGCGCTGGCAAGCACCTCGGACAGTCGCTCGGCAGGTTGGTAGTTGACGAACACCATGTTGGCGAGCCCGGCAGAAGACGTGCGGAGCTCGGCCAGCGACGAGCCTTCGCCGTTCACGATGAATGCCACGTCGGGCATCGACCTTGCCGCGTGAACCATGAGTTCGAGAGACTGTGAGAAACCGACGTTCCCTGCATACATGACGACATGCCTGGCCGACGGCGCGTGTTCCGCGCGGTACGGCGTGTCGGCGGGCAACGGCGTGATCTTCGCCGAATCGACGAAGTTCGGGATGACGACGACGCGACCCCCGTCGCGTGCATGGAGTTTCGCCGCGACGTTTCGTTGCAGGTCCTCGGACAACACGACCACGGCATCGGATGCGCGGTAACTGACTCGCTCGAGCCAATGCGCCACGGCGATGACGCGTCGGTTCGTCATCTTTCCCGTCTCGATGGCGGCATCGGGGAACACGTCCTGGATGTTGAAGACGAGAGGAGCACGCCGCATCTTTGCCACGACCCAACCCGTCAGACCGAGCGTGAGGGGCGGCGACATGGCGATGACCGCGTGCGCACGACGATGGATTCCCCCCGCGAACATTCCGCGAAGACCGAGCAGAATGCTGAATGCCGCGAAGCCGACCGCGCGACGCGGGATGTTCGACTTGTCGCGGCCGGCGAACGGGCTGACGCGAGTGATTGCACCCCACGTCGTGCGCTCGGTTCGCCACGGCCGACCCGACCACCCCTCTTCAACCGCGTGACGCCGGTACCACGGCAACGACGTGACCACGCGGACGTCGGTGACTCCGGCATCGGCACGCAGGATTTCCTCGACGATGCGCGTCATGACGACTCCGGTCGGCGCGGTGTCCGGCGCGAAGTGCGGACACAGCACGATGACGGGTCCGTTGCGTCGCGGCGCCGTCATCGTGCGAATCCTTCGTAGACGCGAAGCAGGTCCCGCCCCGAGGCTTCGAGAGTGAACGCAGAGGCACGCGTCGTTCCCGAGGCGATCAACGTGGCGCGATGCTCTTCGATACGTGTCGGCACGTCGGCCCACGCATCAGGATCGAGTGGCAGCACGAGACCGCCATCCCCGACGACGCCGGGAAGACTCGCTCGATCAGAGGCAACAACGGGCACGCCGAGTGCCATCGCCTCGGCAACGGGTGCACCGAACCCCTCGTATTCGCTGGGGAAGAGAACCGCGCGGGAACCCGCGATGAGCGCGTCTCGATCGGTGGCGCCGACGTGCCCGGTGAACCGGATGCGTTCGGCAACACCACTCGCTGCAACTTTGCCGAGAAGTTCCGCGTGGGCGCGACCCTCGCCCCCGATGAAAACGAGTTCGATGCCGCTCGCCCGCCATGGACCCGCGAGAAGATCGACGAGGAAGGCGTGGTTCTTGTGCGGGTGCGTGATCGCCGGATAGATGAAGTACGGCGCTTCGCCGAGACCGAAGCGTTTGCGCGCCGCATCGACGTCGATCCGCGCACGGTCGACGCGTTCGATCCCGTGCACGACGACGTGCACGCAAGCCGGGTCGAGACCGAAGCGTTCGATCAATGTGCCACGAACGTAGGCGGAAGGCACCGCAATCGCATCGGCGCGGCGCAACGATCGGGGCATCATGTACGACAGGTACGCAAGGCGCGCCCGCGAGAAGTAGTCGGGGTACGTCAGGTATTGCACGTCGTGAACCGTGAGGATCGTCGCCCCGTTGGTCCGGAATGGAACGGTGCCACCGCCGTGGTGCGTGATGCCTGCCCCCGATGCGCGGGCCGCGAGCCAGGTGTTCTCGCGGACGATCCGCGCGATGCGGTTCGCAGAATTCGATGTGTGTTCGACGATGCGAAGACCCGACAGTTCGCCGTGTGCCGCGGCAAAGCCACGGGGTGCATAGACGGCAACGTTGAAACCCGGATGGCCGACCGTCGACAGCCCCGCGAGTTGACGGGCGAGGTACTGCTCGCTGCCACCGACCTTTCCCGGCCTGCACCACAGCAGATTCACCGCGACGTCGGTCGTCATCGCCGATCCGTTCGCTGCGAGTCCTCGATGGCCTCGCGGTACACCTCGCGGGTCAATTCCGCCGTGCGTCGCCATGTCAACCGCGCAGCTCGCTCGCGTGACCTCGACGACAACGCGTCGCGTTGCTCGATGGCGCGCAGCACGCCGTCTGCAATCGACGCAACGTCGTGCGGGTCGACAAGAACCGCGGCACCTCCTGCAACCTCTTCCGTCGCCCCGCCCGCGCTGGTGACCACCGGTGTTCCGTGCGCCATCGCCTCGACGATCGGAAGTCCGAAACCCTCGCGGATCGACGGATAACACACGGCCGTCGCCCCCGAGTACAGGGCTGCGAGGTCGACTTCGGGCACGAAGCCAAGGAAGCGAACGCGTGCGCCGTGGGCATGTGCAGGTGCATCCCCCCAACCGGCGGCACCAGCCACGATGAGTTGGGGAACCCGCTCGCCGAGCGCTGCGTGTGCCTCGATCAGTCGCGCAAGGTTCTTGCGTGGCTCGATTGTTCCCACGAACAACAGGTAGTCACCGTCGATTCCGTGCCGCGCTCGTGCAGCTGCAACGTCGGCCCCCGCGACTGCGACGGGACGCACGCCGTTCGGTACGCATCGCAGACGCTCGGCGTCGAATCCGTGTTCGAGAC
>CAYFNP010000251.1:0-2696 GCA_964344425.1 uncultured Bifidobacterium sp.
AGGTTTTCGTACTCGAACTTCGACACGTTCTCGACGTGGAACGAAGCACCGAATGCGTTGTAGTTGGCCGCTTCGTTGGTGAAGCGGCGACCACGCTTGTTGACCATGATCGAGTGCGGCAGGGTGCGTTGGCCGTTGACCAACACCTTGCCCATCGGGTTCGCTTCCTTCGGCACGACGCCCGTGGGAATCCACCACGCCTCGCGCATGTTCGACAACATCGCACCAGCCTTCATCGCCATGCGCAGGCCGTCGCCCGTGGACGTTTCGATCGACACCGGATGCGTCATCGGTCCGCGCGTGAAAGCACGCACCAGATCCTTGTCGTGTTCGAAACCGCCCGACGCAAGAATCACGCCCTTGCGCGCACGCACCTCGACGGGGCCCTTCGGCGTCTCCATGTGCACACCGACGACTTCACCGTTCTCGATGATCAGCTCACGCCCCGCACACAACACCCGCGGGTAGATGCCGCGATCGAGACAGGCCTTCAGCAAGCGCCCCGCCAGCGCCTGGCCGCAACCGCGCTCGTTGTGGGCCTTGCGTCGGGCGTGCTCTTCGGGGGACGGTGGTTGGGGTACCGCCTTGCCGAGCGGCGTCTCGCTCATCGTGATGTGCGGATCGGCGAAATAGGGCGATGGCGTCACCATGTCTTCCCAGTCACCGAGGTCCTCGAACGGAAAGATCGGGCATTCGATGGTGCGACCACCCTCGGGGCTGCCACCGGGGAACTCGGGGTGGTAGTCGGGCATTTCGGGCACGGCGTAGAACTGCACCGGAGTCTTGGCCTCCATGAACTCGACCATCTCGGGGCCGTTGTCGATGTACGCATCGACGAGACGTTCCTCGAGCATGTCGCGCGACAGCGACATGATGTACGTCTTTGCCTTGTCGCGACTGTCGTTCACGCCGACTTCCGCCATGTGCGGGTTGTTCGGTATCCACACCTGACCACCCGACCATGCGGTGGTCCCGCCGACCAGCGAGGCCTTTTCGAAAATCGCAACCGACGCACCGAACTCGTGCGCCACGACCGCGGCGGTGAATCCCGCTGCACCAGTACCCAATACGACGACGTCGTACTCTTCCTTCGGAAGACCAGCCATGGCCGCCACCTCGTTCCCTCTCAGTTGTTACCGCCACCCTGCCGTTGCACGTGGCCCAAAAACACCCTTTATGCAACAGGCGTTGTATAATATACCACAACTTCCCAGTCCTTCCTGACCGGAGCGAAAGATGCCGAGAATCGTTGACCACGACCAGCGCCGCCGCGAGGTAACCCGTGCCGCGGCGAAGATCGTCGTGAACTCCGGCCGCGGCGCCTTGACAGTGCGGAACGTCGCGGCCGCAACCGGCTGGTCGACCACGGTCGTGTCCCACTACTTCGACGACATGGCCGACCTGTTCTACGAGACATACTCGTACGCCACCACTCGATCACGCCGACGCATCGACAAGGTGCTTGCGACCGACCCGAGCGATGTCGCCAAACTGATCGAGGCCGTTCTCCCGCTCGACCAGGAGCGCCGTGAGGACTGGAAGATCTGGTTCGCGTTCTGGAGCGAGGCTTTGTCGAACCCCACCTACGCCGACGAGCAGAGCACGCGCGCAGCCACCACCCGCGACCGCATCAAGGTGTGCCTCGCCGCCATGCGCAAGAAAGGCGAAGTACGACGCAACGTCGACATTGATGCAGCCGCCGATCGATTGGCGGCCCTGATCCCCGGCATCGCGAGTGCAGCCACCTTCGACCCAAAGGCCTGGTCGGCCGCGCGCCAGCGCGCGGTCCTGCGCAGCGAACTCGCACTTCTTCGCTAGGGCTCAGCCAAGGGGCAGCAGGCCCTCGACGTCGTGGCGGTACACGCCGGTGTCGAGGAAGTTGCGCAGCTTCGTCGCCGTATTGCGGGTGAAGTTCGGGATGATCTTGCGATGTTCGGCATTCGTCGTCACCAACAGGTCGTTCAGCAACAACAGATTGCGGTGCGCGACCAACGTTTCGAAGTCGTCGGTCGACGCATCGGGCAGGTTCCGCACCGAGGCGTAGCCCTGGCGCAGAGCGTCGACGTGTTCGTGCTGCGGGCGCCGGTAGTACGTGGCAACCGCAAGATCCTGAACCGGAAGACCGATGCCGCTGTCATCAAAATCGAAGACTGACAGCCGTCCGCGGTACCACTTCATGTTCCAGTTGTGGAGGTCGGTATGGATCGGCTGCGGAACACCAGCCGCGAACAATCGGTTGATTGTCTTGGTTGAGCGTTCGACCATCGTGCGAATGACCGAGAAATCCTTGCCCTCGATTCCCAGGTTCTCGGGCGTCAGGCGATCGGGAAATGTCCAGAACGGATCGTCGAAAACGGAGAATTCGGCGCCGTTCGTCGGTCGCCATGTCGCGGCGTGATCGTGCAGTTTCGCCATCGCCACGCCGGCCGCGTGACTCTTTTCGAGCGTTGGTGCCTCGCCTAGGTCACGGCCGTTCAACCAACTGAATACCGTCACGCTGAGGTTGCGACCGAGGTCGGGCGAGTACACCGTTGTCGTCAGCCGACCGTCGACGGTACGAAGCGGCACGGGAACCGTCAGGTCCGTATCGCGGGCCAAAGCATCGAGCCATTGCGTTTCGGCCGCAATGTTGGCCGAACTGCGACGCGAATTGACGTTGATTCTCATCGCCAGCTTCCGACCGTCGGTCGTGTCGA
>CAYFNP010000252.1:0-2686 GCA_964344425.1 uncultured Bifidobacterium sp.
CCTTCGAGGGAGACAGCCAGGTGCGCTGGTTCGAGGGCAACTTCAGCGAGTACGAATCCTGGCGACGCAAGGAACTCGGCACCTCGGCCGACCAGCCGCACCGCATCAAGTACAAGCCGCTCAACCGATGACCACCCCGATGAGCCTGCGCGTCATCCGCCTGGTCTGTGCGGTCGTCTTCGTCTGCGGAATCGCGGGAATCATCGTCTCGTCCATCAACGGCAACAACGAAGGTTGGGTCATCTCGATCGGCCTCACCACAACGCTCGCGGCGATCATCCTGATCGTCGCGTCAACCGTTTCGTCGCGTCGTCGCATCGGAGTGTTCGACGAGGTCGAGGCCGAGCGACTCGAGACCCTGATCGGCGAGCAGGTCAACCGCGGCGCATCCGACGAGGCACTGCGTGACATCGTTCGTCGGGCGATCGAACTCGGCAGGCGCAGCGCATGAGCGAACTCGACCTCTCCGACGACCACCGGCTCGCCGCGCACCTTGCACACGAGGCCGGCGTCAGACTGCACGACCTGCGCACCCAGCTCTTCGGCGACGGCGCTTCGCCCTGGCACGTGATGGACACGGGCGACGCGGTCGGCCATCGATTCCTCGTCGACTCGCTTGCGCAACACCGACCGAACGATGCAGTGCTCTCCGAGGAGGGTGCCGACAACCACAAGCGGCTCGAAGCCGACCGTGTGTGGATCATCGACCCGCTCGACGGCACGAACGAATACGGCGAACGCGGACGCTCCGACTGGGCCATCCACGTCGCACTGTGGGAGCGCGGCGACCTCGTCGCTGGTGCCGTGTCGCTACCCGCCATCGGCGTCACGCTCGACACCCATCCCTCGACCAAACCGTCGCTGCCGCCGAAGCCCGACCGACGCATCCGCCTGATCACGTCGCGCAACCGCGCGCCGTACTCGGCAATCCTCGTTGCCAACGCGATCGACTGCGACGCAATCCGCCTCGGCTCGGCCGGCGCAAAGGCGATGGCCGTCGTCATGGGCGAAGCCGACATCTACGTGCACGACGGTGGTCAGCACCAGTGGGACTCGGCGGCACCGGTCGCTGTCGCCCGAGCGGCCGGATTTCACACCAGCCGCATCGACGGCTCTCCCCTCGTCTACAACGAACGCGACTCGTGGCTGCCCGACCTTCTCATCTGCAGGCCGGAACTCGCCGAGCCGGTGATGCGCGCCCTCTGGGACCGCGACGACATCTGATCGCCGCGAAAATCTCAGCCGAGGACGTCGTTGGTGTGTTCACCGAGTCGCGGAACGGGACCGGGACGCACGGTGTGGCCGTCGAAGTCGACGGGGCTGTTCACCGCTTCGTACGGTGCCTCGCCGTCGCGGGGTGACATTGCGACGAACGCGCCGCTCGCCCGGGCCTGGGGATCTTCGATGACATCGACGATCGAGTTGACAGGGGCCCACCAGACGTCGTGTGCGTCGAAGCGTTCCACCCACTCGGCCATCGGTCGTTGCGCGAAGAGCTCGTCGAGCGTCGCGATGACCTCGGTGTTGTTCTCGAGGCGCAACTTGGCGGTGGCAAAACGGTCGACACGCAGTGCGTCGGAGTCGACGGCCGCAACCAGCGCAGGCCAGTGGCGGTCGCCTTCGAGCGCGAGCATCCAGAACGCCTTGCCGTCGCCTGCGAAGTAGTTCAGCATCAGCGGCGCGCGACCGTTTTCGCGGGGTCGGGTGCTCTCACGTTTTCCGAATCGCAACTGGATACCAATGTCCCAACCGATGTTGTACATGCCGTTGCGCAGCAGGCTGGTCGACACCAGTCGACCCTTTCCCGTGCGACTTGCATCGAACAACGCGGCACACACGCCCGCGGCGAGCGACATGCCCGTGACGTGATCGCCCTGTCCGCTGCGCAGACCGGGCGGATTTGCGCCGGGCGGAACCAGCGTGTGCGCAAGCCCCGAGCGTGCCCAGTAACCACCGATGTCGTATCCCGGTCGGTGTGCGTCGGGCCCGGTCATTCCGTAGCCGGTGATGACCCCGTAGACGATGCGCGGAAACTTCGCGCGAACCGATTCGGGGTCCAAGCCCAGGCGGCCGAGCGCCGCGAGACGAACGTTGGTGACGAAGGCATCGGCCGTGGAGAGGAGTTCGAACATCTTCTCCTTGCCGGCCGGGTCGCGCAGATCGATGACGACCGACTTCTTTCCACGGTTGTCGATCTCGAACGGAGGGACCGCCGGCTGATCGCTTTGGCCGAGTGCACCGAAGATGTTGCGCTGCGGATCGCCCTCGGGAGGCTCGACCTTGATGACGTCGGCACCCCAATCGGCGAGGATTCCCGCGCACGCGGGGCCGGCAACCCACACTCCCATCTCGACGACGCGAACGCCGCTCAATGGACCGGGAATCGACATGTCCGAAGCGTAGTTGTCAGAGAATGGTGACAGTGCCGAGGTCGCCGTTGACCTCGATCATTGCGCCATCGGGAATGCGACGCGTTGCGTTGACCACCGATACGACGCACGGAATGCCGAGCTCGCGACTGACGATGATCGAGTGGCTGTTCAGGGCGCCGACGTCGACGACGACACCGCCTGCGGGAATGAACAACGGCGTCCACGACGGGTCGGTGTTCGGAGCAATGAGGATGTCACCTTCCTCGAGGGCCGACGGGTCGGCCGGGTCGAGGATGACCCGCGCGCGTCCGCGC
>CAYFNP010000253.1:0-255 GCA_964344425.1 uncultured Bifidobacterium sp.
CGGATGGTCGCGTCGCGTTGACGATGCGCTTGGCGATGTTCGAGATGAGTACGTCACCGACGTCGTGGCCCATCGTGTCGTTGACGATCTTCAGTCGATCGAGGTCGACGAACATGACCGCACAACCGGAACGCAGCGTGCGGTCCTTTTCGAGCGCATCGGCGAGGCGGCGCAGGAAGAGCACCCGGTTGGGAAGCCCCGTTCGGGCATCGTGCGTCGCCTGGCGTGCCAGTTCGTCGTGGAGTTGCTTGGTCT
>CAYFNP010000253.1:373-2661 GCA_964344425.1 uncultured Bifidobacterium sp.
CGTCGCGCACCACCTGCAGCGTCAGCGAGAGCGTGCGCACGATGCCGTCCGGACTGCGGAATCCGACCTCGCCGACCCAGCGGTTGTCGGCGGGCGTCGACAATGTGGCCGATGCGTTCAGGACTTCGCGCGGCACCTGATCGCGGATGGCGCGCAGGAACGTGTCGGCGACCGTGTCGGTGTCGGCACCGACCAACTGGTCGCCATCTCCGTCGTTGACACCGACGAGCTGGCGTGCGCCGTCGTTGCAGAACAACAACTTGCCGGCTCGGTCGAAGACGAGCACTGCATCGGCGCTGACATCGAGCAGGCCGACCAGTTGTTCCGACAACGTGCGGCGCGTCACCGCGTCGGTGTGGTCAGCGGCGGTGCCCACCCAGCCGGTCGGACGGGATGACGCATCGCGCACCGGTTCCATGTGCAACGAGATCCAGCGCGTGTCGCCGTCGGCACCGAGCAATCGGAACTCGTGGGTGAAGGCAACGCCGAGTTGGCGCGTCTGTTCCCATGCGAGCTCGGCGGCTGCGCGCTCTGCGGGTGCGGCGTTCACCCACGGTGCCGATCCGACCACGACGGGTGCTCCACCGAGGACAAGAGCACGGAATGCGTCGTTGACCGCGACCAGTCGACCGTCGGGGTCCGTCTCGCAGACGGCAACGGGGAGGGAAGCGAGCACGCGGTCGATTCCGTCAGTCTTGCACCCGATTTCCGGAGGGTGGAGGATTGCCGTCCGCGTTTCGCGGTCGGTCGACTAGGCGTTGAAGGTGACCGCGGCCGCCTCGATTGCGGCGCCGTAGATCGCGTCCTCCATGGCCTTGCCGTCGGCGCCGTTTTCGAACTCGAGCACCTGGTCGAGGGCGTAGAGGCTGAGTGAATAGGCGTGCGTCGTGCCCTCGGGCGGACACGGGCCGGCGAAGCCGACGGTGCCCGCCGAGTTCTTCGCCTGGACCGCGTTCGGGTCGACACTGCCGGCCAGAAAGTCGGTGGTCGCGGGGTCGATGTTGGCAACGACCCAGTGGATGTAGTCCGGTGCATCCTCGTCGACGAGAACGAGCGCAAGTGACTTCGCCTCGATCGGCACCCCCGCCCAAGACAGGGCGGGCGACGCTTCGGGTCCGGCGCACCGAAAGGCGTCGGGAAGGGTGTCACCGTCGGCCCACGGCGCGGTGAGGGAGAGGAAGACCGACTCGCCGCCGTCGGCATTGGACGCGTCGGACGAAGGAATGGTTGTGTCGCCGACGAGTGTCGTCGAGGTGGTGGTCGTCTGGGTGGCGGCGATCTGGGCACCGCTCGGTGGTTTCATCTCGCGGCCGTCGTCGGTGCTGCACGATGACAGGACGAGCACGCAGACGGTGAGAGTGGCGACGGTGAGTTTGTTGCGTGAACGACGCACGCTTCGACACTATCGGGCGTCGACCAAGCGGTGGCAGTAGCCTTCGACCCATGAACGGCGAGCGTCTGTGCCTGCTGACCGTGCACGCACACCCCGACGATGAAGCGTCGAAAGGCGCGCCGACCCTTGCCCGGTACGCGGCCGAAGGCGCCCACACCGTTCTCGTGTGTTGCACGGGTGGCGAAGAGGGCGACGTCAACAATCCGCAGTTGAAGCAGCCCGGCCAGCCGTTCCACGGTCTTTCAGCCGAGGACGAAAAGCGCCTGCTCGCCGAGATGCGCCCGCTCGAACTCGCCGAATCGGCGAAGGTGATCGGGTTCAACGCGGTGCACATGCTGGGCTACCGCGATTCGGGCATGCAAGGAGCCGAGTCCAACGCACATCCCGACTGCTTCCACATGGCGCCGCTCGACGATGCAACCGAACGTCTGGTTGCGATCATCCGCGCAGAACGGCCACAGGTCATCATCACCTACAACGACGATCAATCGAGCTACCCGCACCCCGATCACTTGAAGGTTCACGACATCTCGATCGCTGCGTTTCAGCGCGCCGGTGACCCGATGTGGTACCCCGATGCGGGGCCGGTGTGGCAGCCGTCGAAGATGTACTACACGCTCTGGTCGAAGATGCGACTGCTCGCATTGCACGAGGGCATGCTGAAACACCGCGGTGAATCGCCATTCGACGACAAATGGTTGTCGCGCGCGAATCAGGACTTCCGCATCACGACCCGGCTTCATGTCGGCGACTACATGTGGGCGCGCTCCGGCGCACTTCGCGCGCATGCGACACAGATCGACCCCGACGAACCTTTCTGGTTCGGCCTCACCGACGACCAGCTCGCCGAGGTGTACCCGTGGGAGGACTGGGTGCTCGCTCGCAGCATCGTCGA
>CAYFNP010000254.1:0-2643 GCA_964344425.1 uncultured Bifidobacterium sp.
CTGAACCACAACATTGCTCGGCGTCCGCGTCGTGGAGCCAGCCACTCGACGAAGAGCGACACGATGGCGCCACCATCAAGCGGAAGGATGGGAATCAGGTTGACGATCGCGAGCGCGATGCCCGCCCACCAGATGCTGAGCGTCGCTTCGTTCAGGGTGATGTCGGCGCGCGAGAACGGGTTTGCACCCATCAGAAGCAACACGATGACCGCCGAGGTGAACTGTGCCGCGGCCCCAGCCACGGCGATCCCGGCCTTCTCAAGACGCGAGAGCGGCCGTCGTGGTACGTACGCGGCGTAGCCGGCGAGGAAATCGAGAGAAATTTCCGCGTGCGAACCCGTGGCGCGGGCGGCCGTGGCATGGCCGAGCTCGTGGATCAGCGTGAAAACTGCGATCGAACCCGCGGCCCACAGTCCCTGAGCGCCGCCGTACATCACGACGACGAGCAAAAGGAAGACGATGAAGCCGGGTCGCACCTCGACGCGGAAGCCGAAGAGACGGAAAACGCCCATCGCATGGAAGGCTACGGGGGGTCGCGCCGTAGACTTCCCCGCCGTGCCATTTGTCTACGCCTTCGACCACAAACATCGCCGCGCCCCCAAGGAGATGAAGGATCTCCTCGGTGGTAAGGGCGCAAACCTCGCCGAGATGATGAGCGTTCTCAAGCTCCCGGTGCCCCACGGATTCACCGTCACCACCGACGCGTGCCGTGCGTACATGAAGGGCGGCTGGCCAAAGGGCCTCGACGCCGAGATCGCAAAGAACGTCACTGCTCTCGAAAAGAAGATGGGTCGCAAACTCGGCGACGCCTCCGATCCGCTGCTCGTGTCCGTGCGCTCGGGCGCCAAGTTCTCGATGCCGGGCATGATGGACACGGTCCTCAACCTCGGCCTGAACGACAAGACCGTGGTCGGGTTGGCCAAGAACAGCGACGAGCGTTTCGCGTACGACAGCTACCGCCGCTTCATCTCGATGTACGGCCGCATCGTTCTCGGCCTCGACGGCGAAGAATTCGAACACGAACTGACCAAGGCCCGTCAGGCCTCGGGCGCGGCGTCCGACGCCGACGTCCCCGCTGCGTCGCTGAAGGCCCTGTGCGAGACCTACAAGTCGATCGTCCAGGTGCACACCGGCAAGCCCTTCCCGCAGGATCCCGTCAAGCAGCTGCGCGGCGCGGTCGAGGCGGTCTTCCGGTCGTGGAACGGCCCGCGCGCCATCGCGTACCGCGTGCGCGAAAAGATCAGCCACGACCTCGGTACCGCCGTCAACGTGCAGGCGATGGTCTTCGGCAACCGTGACAACAACTCGGGAACCGGCGTGGGATTCACCCGCAACGCCGCGACCGGCGAGAACAAGCCCTACGGCGACTTTCTCGTCAACGCGCAGGGCGAGGACGTCGTCGCGGGTATCCGCAACACCGAGGACCTCGACGCGCTGAAGAAGCACTTCCCGAAGGTGCACGCCGAACTGCTCGTCATCTTCGACCGACTCGAGCGTCACTACAAGGACATGTGTGACACCGAGTTCACCATCGAACAGGGCAAGTTGTGGATGCTCCAGACCCGCGTCGGCAAGCGCACGGGTGCCGCGGCACTGAAGATGGCCGTCGACATGACCAAGGGCTCGGGCAAGGGCAAGAAGGTCTGGAAGATCTCGCAGAAAGAAGCCGTCATGCGCGTGACGGCCGATCACCTCGACCAGGTCTTGCACCCGCAGTTCGCAAACAAGGGCGTCGTTCTGGCGAAGGGCCTCGCTGCGTCGCCGGGCGCCGCGGTTGGCAAGGTGTATTTCACGGCCGACGATGCTGCCGACGCAGCCGATGCCGGCGAAGACGTCATCCTCGTCCGCAACGAAACCAGCCCCGAAGACGTGCACGGAATGATGGTGTCGCGGGGCATCCTCACCGCACGCGGCGGTCTCGTCAGTCACGCAGCAGTCGTTGCGCGCGGTTGGGGAACGCCGGCCGTCGTCGGCGCCGAGGCTGTCAAGATCGAGGGCAAACAGTTCTCCGTCGGTGGCGTTGTCGTCAAGGAAGGCGACGTCATTTCGATCGACGGTGGCACGGGCGAGGTCGTCATTGGCGAACTCAAGCTCGAGGCCGCCAAGCCGCCGAAAGAATTCGACGTCATCCTGAAGTGGGCCGACCAGATCCGCAAGGGCAAGATGGCCGTGCGTGCGAACGCCGACACCGGCGAGGACGCGAAGAACGCACGCGAACTCGGCGCCGAGGGAATCGGCCTGTGCCGCACCGAGCACATGTTCCTTGCGCCCGATCGCCTGCCGGTCGTGCGCCGCATGATTCTTGCCGACACCCCCGAGGCCGAGGCTTCGGCACTCGAGGAACTGCGCAAGGTGCAGAAGGAAGACTTCGCGGCGATCTTCCGCGAGATGTCGGGCCTGCCCGTCACGGTTCGCCTGCTCGACCCGCCGCTGCACGAGTTCCTCCCGCGCGTGTCCGAACTCGAAATCAAGAAGGCGACCGAAGGTCTCAGCCACGTCGAGGAGAAGTTGCTCGTCGCGGCCGAAAGCTGGTCCGAGTTCAACCCGATGATCGGTACCCGCGGCGTTCGCCTCGGCGTCATCAAGCCGGGTCTCTATGCGATGCAGGTTCGCGCGCTTCTCGAGGCCGCCGACCAGGTCGCC
>CAYFNP010000255.1:0-2642 GCA_964344425.1 uncultured Bifidobacterium sp.
CCGAGTTCGGTGGTGCACACCGGGGTGAAGTCCTTGGGATGGGAAAAGAGCACGCCCCACGAGTCGCCGAGCCAGTCGTGAAACTTGATGGTGCCCTGGGTGGTGTCTGCCGTGAAATCGGGTGCGGTATCGCCAAGTCGTAGTGCCATGCCGCGCAGGCTAACCGAGTTTTGTCCAAACCCGACAACTTCGGTCGGGAATTATCGCGGCGCGCCACACGGGCCGATTCTCAGTGGCGGAACTCGACCTTCGGGAGCACGCGGTCGAGCCACTTCGGCAGGTACCAGGTCTTTTTGTCGAGGAGACCGAACAGCGACGGGACCAGCATCATCCGGATCAACGTGGCATCTAAGAGGACAGCGACCGCCAGTGTGATGCCGAGTTCGGTCGGGGGAAGCGGACCGGTGACACCGAAGGCGATGAACACCACGATCATGATGAGCGCGGCGTTCGTGATGGGCCGGCCTGTGCGTGCGATTCCCTCGCGGACGGCCAACTGAGCGTCGCCCGTGGCGTCGTGGTGTTCCTTGATCGACGCGAGCAGGAACAACTGGTAGTCCATCGACAAACCGAAGAGCAGGGCGAAGAAGAACAACGGGGCCCACGCGTTGATGAAGCCCTGCTCGTCGATGCCGATCAGGCTCGCTCCGATGCCGTGTTGGAAGACGATCGTTGCGAAGCCGAAGCTCGCCGCAACCGAGATGAGGTTCATCACGATCGATGCGAGCGCGATGACGAGGCTGCGGAACACGACAAGGAGCAGGATGAATGCGACGAGCATGATGAGCGCGACGGCCAACGGGAACGACTCGATCAGCGCCGAGGTGAGATCGCCGTTCTGCGACCCGGGTCCGCCGACGAGTGCCGTGGGAGAGACGGCGTCGATCGCGCTTCGCAGTCGCTTGACCGTTGCGTCCGTCGCATTGTCGGACGGGCCGGTCTTCGGAAAGGCCCGAATGGCGAGTCGACCGCTCGGTGCCGGCTCGGTGACGATGCCGACCTGTGCGATGTTCGGATCCGTCGCAACGACGTCGACGATCGCTTGTGCGTCGGCGGCCGGTGCGGTGATGAACAAGGGCGCAACACCGCCATCGCCGAACGCTGTGACTGCGGCGTCGTAGCCGTCACGGCTCTGCACACCGGGATCGACGACGCGGGCATCGGGCATGCCGAGATCCATGCCGATCGCAGGTGCGGCGAGGCCGAGCAACAGGAGAAGACCGAGGGCAAGTGTGCGTCTGGGTTTCCACAGTGCCTTCGAAGTCCAGCGTGCCCATCGTCCTTCGGCCGCACGATCCGGGTCTTCTTTCGATCGACTGACGAGCACACGGTCGCCCATCGACGCGAGTACCGCGGGCAGGAGAGTGAAGCTGGCCAGCGACACCGCAACGACCGAGAGGATCATGCCGAGTGCCATCGACCGGAACACCATGACAGGAACAAGAAACAACGCGGCGAGCGAGAGAATGACCGCAAGTGCCGAAAGAAAAACGGCTTTGCCCGCGGTGCCGAGCGCACCTGCCATGGCATCGGACACGGTCTTTCCAACTTCGCGCTCTTCGCGGTAACGCGTGGTGATGAAGAGGCTGTAGTCGATACCAACGGCGAGACCGATCATCATTGAGAAGTTCATCGACCACACCGAGAGAGGCGTGATGTTGCTGAGCAGGTTGAGCGAACCCCAGCCGACGAAGATGCCGGCAACCGCGAGGATGAGGGGGATGCCCGCCGCGATGGCGGAACCGAACGCAACGAACAAGAGGATCAACGTCGGAAGACCCGACAAGAGTTCGGCCTTGTGCAATGCCTGCTCGTTCGACTTGTTGAAGTCGTGCCACACGGCCCATTCGCCGGTCACGTTCGCAGAAACTCCCTTCGGCAGGGTCTGGTCGTCGACGAACTTCATGAGTTCCCCCGCCGATTCAGGACGGTCGGCATCGACGTTGGCTTTCAGTGCGACGGGAATCAACGCTGTCCTGCCGTCGCGGGAGATGAGACCCGCTTCGGCGGGCATCGTGGTCGGGTCGATCGAACCTTCCGAGCCGGGTGCAGTCATGAGTGCAGAGGCGAGCATCTTCACGGCATCGGGGGAATCCATGATCGGCTGTTCCTGCACGACGACCACCATTGCGGCTTCGGCGCCGGCCTGCGGAAAGTCGCGGCGAAGTTCGTCGCGCACCTTCTGTGCGGTGGAACCCTGTGCCTCCCACCCCGCACCCGAGAGTGCGCTCGTGAGGGTGAGGGCGAGTGGGGCAGCGGCAACGGTGATGATGACCCAGAGTGCGATGACCAGCCGACGTCGGCGAACGGAAAAACGGGCGGTGGCGGCGAGGACGCCGCGGGATGTTGTCGTCATGGGTATCAGGCCAGCTTCAAGAACATCTTTTGGACGTCGTCGATCGAATATCCCTCGCGCTTCGATTGCTCGGGGTTGCCCACGCACCACGTGAGGCCGGCCGCAACGAGGTTGAAGCCCACCTGTTCCAGCGCATTGCCTGCTGCGGAAATCTGGGTGACGATCTCGCGGCAGTCGCGTTCTTCCTCGAGCATCTGCTGGATGCCGCGGATCTGGCCTTCGATGCGCCGGAGGCGCTTTTGCAGGTCGGCGATGGTGTCCTGGGGAATTTCCATGTCCCGACCAT
>CAYFNP010000256.1:0-2625 GCA_964344425.1 uncultured Bifidobacterium sp.
GCGATGAACGCGTAGTTCGACATGTTCCACACCGTGCGACCGGTGTCGGGGTGCACCACGTGTCCGTCAGGTATTGCCGCGATGAAGCCGCGGTCGACGCGGGCAAAATCTTCCGGGTCAAGGTCGAACTCGACGGACGTGTTGACTCGCTTTGTGTGTTCCGTTGCGGGCTTTCTCATCCGCGGATTCCCTTCTGGATCGATTCGAAGATGCCCGCCATGTGTTTCACCTGGGCGGAATTCAGATGGTCGAACAGGTTTGCGCGAACGTTGTCGACGTGGTCGGGGGCGGCCTTTTGCAGTCGCCGCAAACCCGCCGCCGTCAGCACGGCCTTCATCACGCGGCGGTCCTCGTCGCTCGGCTCGCGCGCCACGAGGCCACCCTTCACGAGTCCATCGAGACGGCGAGTGAGACCACTCGGCGACAGTCGCAGGGCGTCGGCAAGGTCGCACATGCGCATCGCTCGGTCGTCGGCCTCGGAAAGGTGGACGAGAACCTGGTAGTCGCCGAGCGTCAACCCGTGTTCGGCAAGACCCGATTCGAACGCGGTCATCAGGTCGCCGACGCTTTCGATGAACGATCGCCAAGCGACGGCCTCTGTCTCGTTGAGCCATCGCGGCTGTGACATACGATCACTGTAGTGCTGTTCCGCAATTATTGCGGACGCAAACAATGCAACTCAGTCATCACCATCGACACCGGGGGGAACATGTCGGAAAGTCTCGAACGTCGCATTGCCAGGCTCGAGGCCATCGAGGCCGTGCGCTACGCATTCCATCGCTATTTCTACGCGATCGACAACAACAACATCGATCTGCTGATCAACGAAGTGTTCACGAAGGATGCAGTCCTCGTCATCTCGAACTATCCGCCCGGTAGTGGCCAGAACCTGCTTCTCGACACCGAGGAGAAGATCCGCGCGGTCTATGGGCCGATCAAGGCCGACGGCCACCGCCACAACGCAACGAACACCTCGGTGTGGGTCAACGACGACGTCACCGAGGCAAAGGTCACCAGCTTCTTCGTCACCACCATCGCGTGGGGCAACCAAGGTGGCATGTACGAGGGAACGTTCGTTCCGATGGGCGACGGCACGTGGAAAGCGAAGCGTTGGTTGGTGTCCAGCCAGTGGGGCTGGCGCCTGACCGACACCGAGTACAAGATGCCGGCGCCCTACCTGTACGAACCGCCGTCGGTCGGCACCGAGATGGGTGGCTTCCAGCCGAAATAGCGGCGCTCGGTCGTGCGGCCCGCGCGTTTGTGGGTCAGCATCGCCGCATGGAGCTCAGCGGCAAGTTGTTTCTCGTCACCGGTGCGTCCGGAGGCCTCGGTCGCGCCGTGTCCGCACAACTCGAAGCGCGCGGCGCGTACGTTCTGCGCACCACCGGTGGCGAGTGCGACATCTCCGTTGCCGATGATCGCGACGCCATCAAGCAGATGGTCGTCGACCACGGCGGCATCGATGGCATCGTTGTCGCGTCGGGAATCGTCGGGTTCGGACCGCACGGATCGCTCGCATCTGGCGACGTCGCGCGTCTCATCGACGTCAACACCACCGGGCCGTTGGAACTCGTCAACTCGTTGCTGCCCGACATTCGCGATGGTGGTGCGGTCGTGTTCATCACCGGCGCCGTCGTCGACTTTGCAACAGTCGGTATGGCCGCTTACACGGCCGCAAAGGCGGGACTGTCTGCAGCGTGCACGGTTCTGCGTCGCGAACTACGTGCGCGCAAGATCAACGTCATCGACGCGCGACCGCCGCACACCGAAACCGGTCTCGCCACGCGTGCGATCTACGGCGCCGCACCGAAAATGAAGGAAGGCCTCGCCCCCGACGTCGTGGGTGTGCGCATCGTCGAAGCCATCGTCAACGACGAGACCGAGTTGCCACCCGCATCGTTCGCTGTGGCCTGAAGGGTTCGTTCAGCCCGCGTTGGCGAGCATTCCCCTGAAGTACGGCTCGAGGGAAACCGAAACCGGACCGTTCAACGGATAGTTCAGCGAAACGATCAGCGCGATCGTGAGGCCGAAGAAGACGGCGACCGACAACAGCATCAACACGGCGCCGACTGAGTCGGCGGGTCGGATGAGCGCGATGAAGAACATCACCAGAACCGTCGACAGGATCACGAACCACCACATCGGTGTCGACAGATCCGACTGTGACAACTCGATTCGTTCTCGATGTGTAGCCGTCAACGTGTCTGCATGCCCCGCCGCCAGGTCGTAGAACGTCTGGCTCGACCCGGGTGGAATCACACCCTCGATCGTGTTCACCAACTCGGTCAACGACTTTCCGCCGGCCTTCCATGCATCGTCGATTCGTCCTTCGCGCAATGCTGGAATTTCTTCGTTCACGATCACATCGCGGTAGGTGAGCACCGCATGCTTCACCATTCCCGACGGGTCGAAGTCGTCGGTGTAGCGCAGGATCGCAGCCATCGCACCCGTCTCGGTGTTGATGGTCGAGTCCATTCGGTCGTTCGCGTTCCATTGCACGAAGATGATGAACGCGAGAATGATGCCGAACGCGGCACCGACGATGCCGAACAGTTCACCGACGCCCGACGGCAGATCCTCGCCGCGTTGCGGAAGCTTCTTTGTGAAGTGACCCGCGGTGAGTGC
>CAYFNP010000257.1:0-2623 GCA_964344425.1 uncultured Bifidobacterium sp.
GCGAACCTCGTTGAAGAACACCTCGTTGAAGCTGGCACCGCCAGTCATCTGACGCAGTGGTCGAATCTCGACACCTGGCGCGTGCATGTCGACGATGAAGCCGGTGAGACCCTTGTGCTTGGGTTGGTCGGCGTCGGTGCGACAGATGATCTCGCCGATGTCGCTGTAGTGAGCACCCGAGGTCCACACTTTCTGGCCCGTGATGATCCACTCTTCGCCGTCGCGAACTGCCTTGGTTTGCAACGATGCAAGGTCGCTACCGGCACCGGGCTCGGAGAACAACTGGCAACCGACGATGTCGGCACGCCACATCTTCTTCAGGTATGCGTCTTTTGCGGTGGCCGATGCGTGGGCGAGGATCGTCGGAGCGACCATGCCGAGGCCGATCTGAAAGAAGCCCTGATTCGGAACCTTGTACTCGGATTCGAGTCGGTTGAAGATTCGCTCGTGAGCAGGCGTGAGTCCCGAACCGCCGAATTCGGTGGGGCCGGTGATCCATCCGAAACCGGCGTCGAACTTCTTGCGACGCCACGCCTTTGATTCCTCGAGCATCTCGAGTTCTTGCTGGCGCGTGCGCTCTTCGAAAACGTTGACCTTGTCGGAGCCCTCGCCCCAGACGAAGGTTTTTTCGGCTTCCTTGCGGTCGAGGTTGGCCTCGAGAAACGCCGTTGCTGCCGCTGTGAACTCCTCAGGTGACATGTCGGGAGAGTACATTCTCGGGAATGGGTCAGCCAGTTGCGGTGCTCGAAGGTCCGGCAGGAAAATTGGGAATGGTGCGGTTCGAAGCGAACCGCAGTTTCACCGGTCAGGGCCACGAACGCTTTTCGTCCGTCGACCAGGCAAAGGGCTCGCGTCCCGCTGCCGTCGTTGCCCAGCGGATGTTCGCGACGGGACAGGTGTCGGCGGTCCATGTGTACGGCAACGTGATCACCGTCGAACTTTCCCGCGGCGCGGGTGCTCAGGGTCTCGAACAAGTGGTCCGCGACCTCTACCAGTACTGGAAGCCCGGAATGGAACCGCCGGCGTTCGAGGACCTGGTGGTCGAAGAGGAAGCCTCTGCTGTCGCTCCGACGGCCAGCGGCGACGGCCCAGCCCTCAGCGAGGCGGCCAAGCGGGTCCCCGCCCACCTCTTCGAGCGCAGCCGAGCTGCTCGGACGCGGCTGGGCAAATAGACACGGCAAGTAAACGCAGTGCTGCGCGGGCGCGGCTGGGTAAGTAGACACTTCGAGCCCACTGAAAAATTGACACCCGGGGTGCCCGAAAAGCCCGATTTTTTCGGCTGATTCTTCGAGCCCGATGGTCCCCAAATCTGAAATGTCTTCTAATCTTCGTCGGCTAGGTCAGGCAAGAAGAAGGTTTCTACTCCCCGATAACGGTCCGAAGGACGCACGATGAGCGACGAACTCAGTCTGCAAGAAGCAGCTGACATTCTCGATGTGCACTACATGACCGCATATCGCTACGTCCGACTCGGTTTGCTGACTGCAATCAAAGTCGGCGGGACTTGGCGCGTGAAGCGCGACGACCTCGATGCATTTCGCGAGGGTGCCGACGGTCGAGGTCCGCTCGAACCCGGTGACTCGCGCAAGAAGTCGGCACCATGGTCCGAACGCCTCGAAATGCGTTTGCTCGCAGGTGATGCACGCGGCGCGTGGGGTGTCGTCGAAGCCGCGCTCGCTGCCGGTGCCGACCTCGACGAGATCTACACCGACGTGGTGAGTCCTGCGCTCGTCAGCATTGGCGACAAGTGGGCAAAGGGCGAACTCGAGATCTACCTCGAACACCGCGCCAGCGCAATCGTTGCGCGCATCATGGGCCGTTTGGGGCCGCGTTTCGCGCGTCGTGGACGCACGCGCGGTGCGGTTCTCGTCGGCGCTCCCGAGGGTGAACGTCATTCGCTGCCCGTGTCGATGGTTGCCGATCTCATTCGACAGAGCGGTTGGGAGGTCTACGACCTCGGCGCCGACCTTCCCGCGCCTTCGTTCGCCGTCGCAGCGCGCAACACCGTCGACCTTGCCGCTGTGTGCATCAGCGTCACGTCCGAGGGGGCGTTGACAACCGCGATGGAATCGATCGAAGCAGTGCGCAACGTGGTGCACCCGTCGGTGCAGGTGTACGTGGGTGGACGTGCCGTCACCTCGGTCGAGCAGGCCGAGAGTCTGGGTGCCGACGGTTGGGCATCGAATGCCACCGAGCTTGTCGCGGCGTTGAACGAATTGCCCTCGCGTACGCCGATCGACAACACCGCCGAGTACTTCGGCGACAACCGCAGCGCCGGCTGACGCGCCAGGTCCTCTGCGAACATACGTTCGCTACAGTGGCTGCGTGTCGACACACCGTCCCGCAGTCTCCGAGCACCTCACGGAACAAGAACACCTCACGGAACAACTGGTGAAAAGCGGTCGCGTGACAACCCTGTCGCGGGCGGTTCTCAAGCGTGACCGGTTCCTGCCGGTCGACCAACGCATCGGTGGTGCGCTGCGTGCGGCCGGCCTTCCCGCGGGTCTCGTGCGCGGCGCAACGTACGGCGTGTCGGGGGCATCGCCCGTGTCGTTCGCGGCGTTTCTCGTCGTCGAGGCCAGCCGTGCCGGAGGGTGGGTGGCATGGTGCGCACCCACGGCAC